>JBCCDZ010000144.1:0-7951 GCA_039030525.1 Pseudomonadota bacterium
GCATTGCAATCTCCTGCGTTTGAAATCTCGCTCTAGCCACCACGCACCTGCCCCTGTGACAAGAGGTAACGCAGCGTCGGAGCTTGACGTTTACGTCAGCGGATGGTGCAAGGCCTTCGCACTCGCACAATGAGTATAGGTTTTAGGAGACACACTTATGTCTATTCGTTTTGATGATCGCGTCGCAATTGTTACCGGCGCTGGCGGCGGCCTTGGCCGACAGCATGCACTGGAACTGGCCCGCCGCGGCGCAAAAGTCGTAATCAATGATCTCGGCGGCTCGATGGATGGCTCAGGCGGCAACTCTGAAGCGGCTGAAGCGGTTGTTGCAGAGATCAAAGCCATGGGCGGCGAAGCGATCGCGAATGGATCGTCTGTCGCAGATGATGCCGGCGTCAAGAAAATGATCGACGATACGATGGCGGCCTTTGGCCGTATCGACATCATTATCGCAAATGCAGGCATCCTGCGCGACAAGTCCTTCTCGAAAATGACCACGGAAGACATCAATCTCGTGCTTGATGTTCACCTTCGCGGTTCGTTCAAGCCGATACACGCGGCCTGGAACATCATGAAAGAGCAGAATTACGGCCGCATCGTCGTCACCACCTCTTCAACCGGTCTGTATGGCAATTTCGGTCAGGCAAATTATGGCGCGGGCAAGCTCGGCGTGGTTGGAATGATGAACACGTTGAAAATTGAAGGCGCTAAAAACAATATTAAAATCAACACGGTATGCCCGATTGCGGCGACCCGCATGACCGAAGGTCTGATGTCACCCGAAGCCCTGGCGCAGCTCAAGCCGGAATATGTCACGCCGGGCGTGATGAACCTGGTTAAGGAAGACGCGCCAACCGGCATGATCTTGTCCGCAGGCGCAGGTGCTTTCTCAATGGCACAAATCGTCGAAACCAAAGGCGCTTTTGTTGGCCAGGGCGAAGCCCTCACGGCCGAGGCCGTCGAAGCTAAATGGGATGAAATCACCGATACCAGTGTTCAGACACACTTCGATTCTGGTGCCGGACATGGCGGCAATATCTTCGCCCGCCTGCAAGAGGCCGCGGCGAAAGCCTAATTGCCGCACAAATCATAATTTTTTCACTGAAACCGGCGACGCCCTATGGCCTCGCCGGTTTTTCTTTTCTAAGTTGCGCTCAGGAAAAGGGACTGACGGGGAGTACTCTATGCGCGTACTAATCTTATCAGCATGTTTGGGTTTGCTAGCGGCCTGTGGCGGAGGCGACGATGCGTCGACAGATCCTGCCGCGGCAGAACCGCAAGCAGATCCTGTTACGGAGATTTCCGAGCCCGCATTCGACCCAACCGGCGAAATCTGCGGTGGGATTGCAGCGATTCAGTGCCCAGAAGGCTATTTCTGCAAACAAGCGCCCGGCGAATGCCTTGAAGTCATGGATGGCGCCGGAACGTGTCAGCCAAAGCCGGAAGTCTGCACCCGCGAATATCGCCCCGTATGCGGCTGTGATGGTCAAACGTATAGCAATCCCTGTGTCGCCGAATCAGAAGGCGCTAGCATCGCTCTGGAAGGCGAATGCCCTAGCCCCGACATGGAATGATCAAAGCGACTGGGCGACGCGGCCTGACAGCAAAGCGAGACGATCCGGCAACGGCTCATCCGTCACATCTCGGTCGTGCGTAACCGTTCGCAAGATTTGTGCGCCCTTGCTCGTTTCGATCGGCGTCACCAAGCGCCCATTCTTGGACAATTGCCCCATCAGAACTGCAGGAATGGTTTTCACAGCACCCGAGAGTAAAATCCGATCAAATGGGCCGTGTTGAGACAAGCCCTCTAGGCCATTGCCATGCCGGATGGTGACATTGTCGACGCCCAATTTCCCCAGCCGTTCACGCGATTGCTCGACCAGGCGCTCATACCGTTCGACTCCAAACACGTGTCGAGAGATTTGGCTGAGCAAGGCGGCTGTATAGCCACTGCCTGAACCAATCAGCAGGACGCGGGCGTCCTTGCCAGGCTCAATATGTAAGGCACGCAACAACATTGCGGTGACGATCGGGCGTGGGATGCTTTGCCCGCACGGAATTGGCAAGACGCAATCCTTGGTCACCATTGGACGCAGTTTTTCGGCAACAAAGACCCCGCGGTCGACGGTTTCCATCCCTGTCAAAACGCCGTCATCGGTAATGCCCTGTCGTCGCAAAGACAGTATCAGGCGGGCAGCCCGCAAGGGATCAGGAATCAGGTCGGCCATTCATCGCGCATCTCAACGAGAAACGCTTCATGCGTCAAATCCACATGTAGAGGGCTTACGGAGATGTAACCGTCATAAATCGCGCGCAGATCGGTCCCTTCATCAGGATTAGATAGCTTGCCTCGATAGCCAATCCAGTAATAAGCGTTCCCGCGCAGGTCTTCTCGTGCTTCTGTACGAATGATTCGTTCATCCCTAAAGCCCTGGCGCGTAAACCGTACGCCTTGCACGTCAGCTGGTGCGCGATCCGGGAAATTGACATTGATCACCAGATCATTCGGCCAGCCCTTCTCGATGATGGGCTGCAGAACTTTCGCGCCCCATGCCGTCGGCGTTTCCCATGGGCAGGAATGGGGATTTTGAAAGCCACGTGACTGGCTCAACGCAATGCTCGGCACGCCATGTTGCATACCAAATAGAGCTGCAGCGATTGTACCTGAGAACGTCGTGTCTTCAGCTATGTTCTGACCGGCATTGACGCCCGACAAGATAAAGTCTGGGCGCTCCGGCATCAATTCATCCAGCGCCAGCAAAACGCAATCGCTCGGCGTACCATTCACGGCATAGCGTTTCGGTGCGAGCTCTCGGACACGGACAAATTCCGTCAATGAAATCGCCCGTCCCTTGCCAGATTGTTCAAGCTCAGGCGCCACGACCCAGATATCATCGGTCAGCTCGCGCGCGATATGTTCCAGCACGTCCAGGCCCGGTGCATTGATCCCATCATCATTGGTCAGGAGAATTCTCACGCGATCACCTCAAGCCCGCCCATATACGGTCGCAGCACGTCCGGTACGGTGATCGAGCCATCTTCATTTTGAAAATTTTCAAGCACGGCGACCAAAGTCCGCCCTACCGCCAGGCCCGAGCCGTTTAGCGTATGCACGAATTCCGGTTTGGGTTTCGGATTGGCTTCGCTGGGCGCCGGGCGCCAGCGCGCGCTCATCCGGCGCGCCTGGAAGTCACCGCAATAAGAACAGGAGCTGATTTCGCGATAAGTGTTCTGGCTCGGCAGCCAGACTTCCAGATCATAAGTCTTGCGCGCCCCGAACCCCATATCTCCGGTGCACAGCAACATTCGCCGGTAAGGTAGATCCAGCGCCTCTAGGATGCCTTCAGCGCATTTGGTCATCCGTTCCAATTCGGCGAGGCCTTCGGTTTCGTCCTGGACGATAGAGACCATTTCCACCTTGTTGAACTGATGTAGTCGGATCATGCCTTTGGTATCGCGCCCGGCACTGCCCGCCTCAGACCGGAAGCAAGGCGTGTGACCGGTCATTCGAATGGGTAGCTGATCGGCGTTGAGGATTTGTTCGCGGACGAGATTCGTCAAAGAGATTTCCGAAGTCGCAATCAACCAATGTCCACTTGTGGTTTGAAACGACTCTTCGCCAAACTTGGGGAGCTGACCTGTTCCAACCATCGCTTCAGGACGAACCAGCAAGGGTGGATTGATCTCTTCATAGCCATTCTCAAGCGTCTGCTTATCGAGCATGAAGCTCGCCAGCGCCCGATCTAACCGCGCCAACTGCCCGCGAAGTGCCACGAAACGCGCACCACTCATGGCCGCCGCCGCTTCGAAATCCATCAGCGGTTGACCAATCGCGTTCTTTAGCCCGGCGCCAAGGTCGGCATGATCCTGGACATTGTTGCGACCGCCGGTTCTGGCGTTTGGCTCACCCCATTTATGCTGCTCGAGATTGCCGTCTTCGTCTTCGCCAACTGGCACATCCGGCATTGGAATGTTTGGTGTACCGAGCAGCAGCTTGTCGAGTTCGGCGCGCGCCGCATCTTCCTGCTCGCCCGCGGCTTCGATCACTGTTTTGGCCGCGGCGACTTCAGCGCGCAACTGTTCGAACAGGGCGTCATCGCCGCTGGCTTTCGCTTTACCAATCTCTTTCGACTTGGCATTGCGCGCCGCTTCTGCGTCCTGCTTATCGGCCACAGCCTTACGCACGGCTGCATCATGGTCGAGCATCTGCGAGACGACCGATCCGAGGCCTTTTTGCTTGCGCTCAAACGCGTCGCGGAACGCATCAGGATTATCGCGAATGGCACGGATATCGAACATGAAACCAATCTCTGTTTGTAGGCGAGCTAGCGTCTAATCTGATGCGTCCAGTTCGTCCATATCGGACCTAGCTGTCCTTCACTTGCGGCGCCAAACGGATGTTCAGCTCGCGCAACTGTTCATCGCGAACCGGGCTCGGCGCTTGCATCATCAGATCGCGCGCCTGTTGGTTCATTGGGAACAGCGTGACATCGCGAATATTATCCGCATCCGCCAGCAGCATGACGATCCGATCCACGCCTGGCGCAATCCCGCCATGTGGCGGCGCGCCAAAGCGGAACGCGTTCAGCATGCCGCCAAATTCAGCTTCCACAACGTCCGGACCATAGCCTGCGCGCTCAAAGGCTTTCAGCATAAGGTCAGGACGATGGTTCCGGATCGCGCCCGAAGACAGCTCATATCCGTTACAGACAATATCATATTGATAGGCCGTAAGTTCGAGCAGGTCCTCATCCGTCTTCGCGGCGTCCAGCGCTTCCAGACCGCCCTGAGGCATTGAGAACGGGTTATGCGAGAAATCGACTTTCTTATTGTCTTCATCCCATTCGTACATCGGGAAATCGACGATCCAACACAGCCGGAATACTCCTTGCTCGATCAGATCGAGCTCCTGTCCGACCTTGGTCCGCGCAGCGCCGGCCAGCTTATACGCGTCCGCTTTCTTCCCAGCTGAGAAGAATATGCCGTCACCATCGCCGAGTCCGGTCTGCTCCAGGAAGGCTTTGAGATGCTCGCCCTCAAAATTCTTTAGAACCGGGTCCTGGCTAACCACAACGCCATCATCACCGGCCCGTAAACGGGCATAGCCAAGGCCAGGCGCCTGCATTTCCTTCTTCGCCCACTTGTCCATCTCGTCAAAGAATTTGCGAGATTGAGTTTCCGTCGCTTTAGGCGCTGGGATGGCGATGACTTTGCCACCGCCTTTGATGATTTTGGCAAAGATCGAGAAGCCAGTCTTGCTGTCATCTTCAAAGAAATCCGTGACATCGACCAGTTCAATCGGGTTGCGCAAATCCGGCTTGTCCGAGCCATATTTCGCCATCGATTCAGCATATGGGATGCGTGGGAACGGTCCGTCGGGAACGGTGCGCCCTTTGCCCTTCCAATCTGCAAATTCTTCAAACACGCCGCGCATCACTGGCTCGATCGCCTGGAACACGTCTTCCTGTGTCACGAAGCTCATCTCGACATCGAGCTGGTAGAACTCGCCTGGCGAGCGGTCGGCACGAGCATCTTCGTCCCGGAAACAGGCCGCGATCTGGAAATAGCGATCAAAGCCAGAGACCATGAGCAATTGCTTAAACTGCTGCGGCGCCTGTGGCAGCGCGTAGAACTGTCCTGGATGTAGCCGCGAAGGCACCAGGAAATCACGCGCACCTTCTGGCGAGGATGCCGTCAGGATCGGCGTCTGATACTCGGTAAATCCTTGTCCGGTCATGCGCTGACGGATTGAGGCAATCACCTGCGCCCGCAGGATCATGTTGGCGTGCAGGGTCTCACGACGCAGATCGAGATAGCGGTGCTTGAGCCGAATGTCTTCCGGGTAATCGGGTTCGCCAAAGACCGGCAAAGGCAGTTCAGCAGCCTCAGATTGCACGCTGGCTTCTTTCACCCGAATCTCGATCTCGCCAGTGTCGAGGTTTGGATTGATAAGCTCCGCATCGCGCGACAGCACTTCGCCTTCAATCGTGATGACGCTTTCGGTACGCAGACGTTCAACCACGGCAAAAGCAGGAAAGTCCGGATCAAACACGCATTGCGTCAATCCATAATGATCACGCAGGTCAATAAACATGACGCCGCCATGGTCACGGCGACGGTGCAGCCAACCGGACAGTTTGACGGTTGTACCGACATGAGAACTGCGAAGTTCGCCGCAAGTATGGCTGCGATAGACGTGCATGATAGGCTCCGTTTGGGACGGGAAATAAAGGCGGCTTTTGGCGTTGCCAGGCCTCGAATGTCAAGAGCATGGGACACTTACAAAGCTACAGCATGAAATTAACGGGTTTTTCAGGCCTCTGAGGCACTGATATGGCATGACGAATCCGCAACCCGCACCGTCTACATCACCCGCCACTGCTGCGCAGCCGCGTAATCGCACGCAAGGACGTGTGGTTGAGTGTAACGGGACCGAGGCAAGAATCGCTGCATTTTCGCAAATCGGCGAAGATACAGGCGAATACTGGGTCGTTGGCCAGATGATCTCGATTCAGACCGGCGACAACCGCGTGGTCGGCCTTTTGTATAAGGTCGAAAACGATTTGGCGCGCCAGAATAAGGGCGTTGACGGCGCGATTGTTCTCAGTGTGGAACTGTCTGGAGAAGTCCGCCCCGATCCGCAGCGTGGGTTCATATTTTCGGGCGGTATCTCGAATTACCCACATATCGGTGCCGTTGCTCACCGCATCCGCAAAGAAGACTTAAGCACGATCTACAAAGCCAGCGATAAATCCGCGGTGACGATTGGCTCATTGAGCCAGGCCGCCGATATCCCCGCTGTGGTGTCAGTGGATGCGCTATTGTCTCGCCATTTCGCAGTTGTGGGGACAACAGGTACGGGTAAATCAACCGCTGTGACGCTGATCCTGCACCTGATCGCCAAGCATAAACTCAACCAGCGTATTCTAATCCTCGATCCGCACAACGAATATACGAGTGCGTTTGGCCCGAAAGCCAACACGGTCACGGCCGACACGCTCGACCTACCCTTCTGGCTGTTGAACCTGGAAGAGTTCCAGCAAGTCGTCTTCCGCGGCCGAGAAGGATCAGAAGAAGAAGTTGATGCGCTGCGCGAATTCATCCCGATGGCTAAAACGGTCTATCGCCATGGCGCCGGCAATGGCGTTCGTCGTCGGTCGACGTCTGGCGCATCCTTTACGGCTGATACGCCGGTTCCGTATCGCCTGGCAGACTTGTTGAAGCTCATCGATGAAGAAATCGGCTCGCTCGATGGCGCGCTGCGCCGTCTGACGCTCCGCCATTTGAAGGCGCGCCTTGAAGCTGTGATTGCCGATCCACGGTTCCACTTCCTGTTCGGATCACATGATGCAACGGATCGCATCGAGGACGTATTGGCCAATATCTACCGCGTGCCGCTGAACAATAAGCCAATCACAGTGTTTCAGATGTCGGGCATCCCGTCTGAAGTTGTGAACTCGGTCGCGTCGGTTCTGTGTCGTCTTGCTTTTGACGTTGCGCTGGCGAGTAATTCAAAAGTCAAAACGCTGGTCGTCTGTGAAGAGGCCCACCGCTATATCCCAGCCGATGTTTCGAGTGGCTTCGCCCCGACACGGGGGGCGATTGCCAGGATCGCGAAGGAAGGCCGGAAGTACGGTGTTTCACTCGCCATCATCACTCAGCGTCCGAATGAGCTAGACCCGACCATCCTGTCTCAGTGCAACACGATCTTCTCACTTCGCCTGGGTAATGATGCCGACCAAGACGTGATGCGCAAAGCGATTTCAAACGGGTCACGATCAACCCTGGCTTTCCTGTCATCATTGGCCGACCGCGAATGTATCGCTTTCGGAAGCGCGGTATCGACGCCGATGCGGATGCGATTCCGCAACCTTGCCGCCAGCGCTCGCCCATCGAGCCAGAACGTCTCAGATGGCGGCGATGTGGATGCTACCGCGAATGCCAGTCTCAC
>JBCCDZ010000145.1:0-7855 GCA_039030525.1 Pseudomonadota bacterium
GCGATGAACTGATCGATCGAAATCGAGAGCTCGGTGACGCGGTCGTTCGCGATGGCGCTGCCCGTAAGGAAGCCGGAGGGCTGACCGGAATAGACAGATTGTTGACGATGTGCAGCATCGCAATCGTCACGATGAAGGATAGATAGAACCAGTTGGCGACATAAATGTGCGGCTCTTTGCGCTTCCACAGCGTACCGAGGAAGACCAGAAGATAGACGACCCAGACCAGGGTCAGCCACAGGTCCACATACCATTCCGGCTCAGCATATTCCTTTGATTGGGTGATCCCCATCAAATAACCGGTCGCAGCCAGAACGATGAAGATCTGATAGCCCCAGAAAACGAACCAGGGCCACATGCCGCCCGCCAGGCGTGTCCGACAGGTGCGTTGCACGACATAGAAGCTGGTCGCCAGCAGAACATTGCCGCCAAATGCGAAGATCACGGCGCTCGTATGCAAGGGCCGCAACCGTCCGAAATTGGTCCAACCGAATTCAGGAAAATAGAACAATGCTGGCCAGGTCAGTTGCAGGGCGATGATGACGCCTACCAATAGGCCCGCAATGCCCCAGAACATCGCCGCGGCGGCGCCGAACTTGACCAAA
Organism: Pseudomonadota bacterium; assembly: GCA_039030525.1. GTDB lineage: Bacteria > Pseudomonadota > Alphaproteobacteria > Caulobacterales > Hyphomonadaceae > Henriciella. The sequence goes on from JBCCDZ010000145.1 coordinate 606, forward strand.
GTGTCTTCGTATTCGCTTTCGTCGAATGGGTCGCGATCGACCAGACCACCAGCCCACATGGCGGTGGCGACCAGAAACGTGCCCGCCAGCCCCATGAAGGTCAGCGCCTGGATTTCCATTCCGGGATCCTTGGCGAAACTGCCCATGAGCAGCGCAAAGAGTAAGAAAAGACCGGTCAGCGCCCCGACCGCAATAATGCTCGTATTGTTCCCGCGCCGGATTGTTCCGTCTAATTGCGTCATCGCACTTATGCCCTCCGATAATCCCCAGAATCGAGGCGGTTTCAGCTCAGGCGATGCATAGCTTTCGACACAGACAGCCAGAATAAGGGATTTCCCCTATGTGCGGGCGCGCCGCACTCACTAGAAGAACACACAGACGGACATATCGGAGCGATTCAAATGACCACTGCGCAACACTTCCTGCTGGGGCTTGTCATTATGGCGATTGGCGGCCTGAAAACATGGTTACATATCGGCGCTTTGCCGGTATTGGCCTTGCCGACCTGCACCGGAAAGACGGTCTTGATCACGGCTGGAAACAGTGGCTGGTTCGAACAGGCCCATTGCTGGGGGTGTTACGCATTTACCGCGGGTCTTCTCATCGCGCTGCATGCCGGATTTCGTCAGTATCAGAAGCGGCGCTCTGTCGCTCTCATAACGGATTGATCCATGGCCGACGCCCATTACAAAGGTTGGCTGATGGCAGATCGTCAGACACCTCTTCTTCAGGGCAATTCGGGATCGGTCGACCGAAAATCGCTTGAAACGCTGATGCGCAGCATTCTCGCATCCGTGCCGGACGCGATGATTGTGATTGATGAGCGCGGCAAAATTCTCGCCTTCAGCGCGGCGGCAGAACGCTTGTTCGGATACAAAGCCCGCAATGTCGCCGGCAAAAACGTCTCCATCCTGATGACGGGCGCCGATGAAAAACATCACGATAACTATATCAATGCGTATCTGAAGACCGGCGAGAGACAAATTATCGGGATCGGGCGGATCGTCCAAGCCCGGCTGGCAGATGGCCGCAGGATTCCTGTCGAATTGAAAATTGGCGAAGCAGAGATTGATGGGAAGCGCCTGTTCACTGGCTATATTCGCGATATGTCGGAACAGCAGGCGAATGCGTTGCGCCTCAACCAGATGCAAGTTGAACTGGCGAATTTTTCACGTCTCAGCGCTGTCGGAACAATGGCATCGGCCATGGCGCACGAGCTGAACCAACCGTTGACCGCTGTTGCAAACTATCTCGAAGCTGCGCGTGATCTGCTCGAAAACGCCGATGCCGACACATTGGCTTTCATTCAGGAGGCATTAGACGCCGCTGCCACCCAATCGATCCGCGCCGGTCAGATTGTTCGGCGCTTGCGGGACTATGTCTCGCGCGGAGAGCTGGATATGCGCCCGGTTCAGGTGCGGGCTGTGATGGAAGATGCGGTTTCGCTGGCAAAAGTTGGCTTTGAAGGTCAACTCGCGCGCGTCATCACGCATCTGCCAGATGCGTTTCCGGATGTTCTCGCGGATCGCCTGCAGCTGCGCCAGGTTATCGTCAACCTGGTGCGCAATGCGATTGAAGCCTTGGAAGACACCGCAAATCCGCAAGTCTGGATTTCCGGAAAAATCGAAGACGAGCTGGCTGTCATCACAATTGAAGACAATGGCCCGGGCTTTTCAGGCACCGGCGATGCCTCACCGTTTGACGCGTTTAACAGCTCCAAGCCAGGCGGCATGGGGCTCGGCCTGTCGATTTGTCAGACCATTATGGACGCCCACGGCACCAAGATCGAATATGCCCCCTCTGAAAGAGGCGGCGCCGCCTTCCAATTTACGCTTCGTATCGCCGAAGGAGAGTGAGACGATGACTGATCGAACAGTATTTCTGGTGGATGATGATGAAGCGATCCGGCATTCCGCAAGCTTCATGCTGCGCCATGCCGGTTTTATGGTGAAAACCTATCCGGATGGACTCAGCTTTCTTGAACAGATTAAGGATGACCAGGAGGGCTGTATCCTGCTCGACGTGCGGATGCCGGGCATGGACGGATTGGCCGTACAGAACGCACTCAACCAGCGCGGCATCAATTTGCCGGTGATCATCCTGACCGGTCATGGTGATGTCCCGGTCGCTGTCGAAGCGATGAAAGGCGGCGCCCTCGAATTCCTGGAAAAGCCGTATGAAAAGCAAGCGCTCGTGGGCGCTATTGAGAACGCGTTCTCGTCTCTCGACAGTCAAACGGCGGATGACAAAAGAAGCCGAGAGGCGCAAGCAAAACTGACCAGCCTGACGCCAAGAGAAATGGAAGTGCTTGAATGCCTGGTCGACGGACAGACCAATAAGGGCATCGCCCAGACACTTTCAATCTCACCGCGCACGGTCGAAATCCACCGTGCGCACATGATGGAAAAACTACAGGCGGACAGTCTGTCCAATGCTTTGAGGTTGGCATTCCTGGCCGGTATTGGCGTGGATTAATCTGCGGGACAGTACCTAGAGACGCGCATCCTATTTGATCATACGGTTTCCCAATGCCAGCCACCGCATCACCATTTGCATCCCCAGAATTGACGACACCTTCACGGCTGATTTTGGTCGAAGATGATGAGAATGTTCGTCGCGCCATGACCATGTTGTTGCGCGCGCGCGGTTACCATATCGACACGTATCGAAGTGGCACGGAATTCCTGATGACAAATGCGGCGCATGGCGGGGATTGTCTTCTAATTGACTATAAAATGCCCCGCATAGATGGCTTGGAAGTGATGCGGCGCTTGCGGGCTGAACGGGATATAACGCCAGGCATCATGATTACCGGATATTACTCTCAATCATTGCGCGAACGGGCATTGGATGCCGGCTATGCTGAAATCCTGGAAAAGCCAGCGATGCCGGGCGCGCTTGTTGCCCTGATCAAGACGGCGTTGAGCTGACGCCCCGCGCTTACAGCGTTTCGACGTGGCGATTGAAAATACGCTGCGTCCGCTGAAAGTGCATCAATCCATAAGTGCAGAAGGTCAGCCCGGCGATGAACCCGAAGATAATCACCGAGCCGAACAACATGGCCGCAAGGTTTTCTCCTGCCCCCATCGTATCGTCGATTATGTCGGGGTGAATGCCCATGACGATGCCGACGGCTATGATCAAAATGAAAATACTGATCGCATAGTAGCGCATGGCTCGCCAGACACGTCGGCGCCTGAAATAGTACCGGAATGGGAAAATCAGCATGGCCATGACCAAGAGCGACAGGAAGATCATGCCGAGGAAATCCAGCCACAATGAGCCAGTGGTGATTTCGCCTGTCTCAACATCATACCCGCCAAATGCGGTCAAAGCGCCGAGGATCAGACTGATCAGGATCTCATACCATTTGAACGGCATGAAATCGCGCCGGTCCTTCGCTTTCGCCTCCAATCTTTGATTGGCCGCAATCAATTTTTCGACGGTTTCAGCTTCCAGGGCCGGGGCGCTTGGTTCGGATCGCATCGAAACAGGTTTGGACGGAATCGCAGAATCGGGCGTCGGGCTCGGAGCTGGAGATTGAATGCTCGTTCCGAGCCCGCCTGTATTCGGTGTTCGCAATTCCGCTGCGAGCCGCTGACCAAGTTCGCCCATTTTCTGTTCCGGATTAGGGTGAACCTGCAACCAATTCCGCGCTGACAACTCGTAGAGATAATGCCCCTTCGGTTTGGTATTTTCGATCAGGACCGGGATGACTTCCTTGTCGAGGCCGTCAGCGATGGAGCGCTCTTTCTTGAGTTGTTTCGACGTATTGCACTCTTCAGAAAACAGAATCACCAGCGCCCTGGCTGAGGTCAGATTCTCTACGATCGCCTCGCGCCAATCCTCGCCGCCTTCAATCATCTGGTCCCACCAGACTTTTACGCCCTGGCTTTGCAGTGACTCCACCAGTTTCTGCGCCAAGGGTTGATCGGTGCGGCGATAACTTAAGAAAACATCGTGCGTCACGGGTCCCCTCCACGACGAATTGAACAGATTCGAAAACGACGCTCAGGTTGCCAATAAAGCGGAGCGCAAGCAACCAAAGACTGAAACGGTCTGAAAAAGTGTTTGCAAATCAACCCTCACAGAACGCAGGACGTTCGAAATTACACCAAAAACCGTGGCGACCCCTGCAGGATTCGAACCTGCGACCGTCCGCTTAGAAGGCGGGTGCTCTATCCAGCTGAGCTAAGGGGCCGTTAGAGCGCCTGCCATAATGCGAAAGGTTGAAAAGGAAAAGCCGGGAAATGTCCGTTCGGCTGCATCCAAATCGATATTTCATTGCATCTGATAGATTAAATCGACGGAGTTGGGCGGTTTCATCGTTAAACCTTCGTCATATCAGGGACGAAAACTTCACGTGAGCGATCTGAATTCGTTAAATGTTTCAGGCGACACTTATGGTGAGTACGAGGGAGGAAGGGATGCGGAAACGTAAGATAACCCTTATGGCACAAAGCGCCGCATTGGCGCTGGTGCTTGGATTAGCAGCCTGTGGCGGCGGCGGTGGCAGTGGCAATAGCGGCACACTTCCGGGCGGCACCGGCACATCTCCGCCCCCGCCTCCTCCGCCGCCCCCACCGCCTCCTCCACCGCCGCCGCCCTCCAGCGCGGCGTTCAATACAGCAGAATCGACAGCTTTATTCCTGTCGCAAGCGACGTTCGGTCCGACATCGAGTGATATCACGCAGCTAACGGGAACTTCTCCATCAGAGTGGATCGTAGCAGAATTCAACAAATCCCCGAGCTTGAACCTCGATTATGTTCTGGCAGAGATCACGGAGCCTGGCGCGCGCGACGCGGACGGACAACTCTCTTATGAGAAACGCAACACGCCGACCTTCTCGTTCTGGATCAATGCAATCGAAGGCGAGGATCAACTCAGGCAACGCATGGCGTTTGCTTTATCCGAAATCGTGGTGATTTCCGGCGCTGAAGGCAATTTCCTGTTCGAGGTGCCCAACGCGGTTGCGCATTACCAGGACATCCTGGTTAGCAATGCATTCGGCAATTATCGTGACCTGTTGGAAGACGTGACTTACTCCCCCGCGATGGGCGAATATCTAACCTATCTGCAAAACATCAAAGGCGATGCCGCGACAGGCCGAATGCCGGACGAGAATTACGCCCGCGAAGTGATGCAGCTTTTCTCCATCGGTTTGGTTGAGCTTGAACAAGACGGGGATGTCGTGACGCAAGGCGGCGTGCCGGTTGAGGTATATGACAATACCGATGTCACGGGTCTCGCTAAAGTTTTCACCGGCCTGAGCCTGAAAGGCGGCGAATTCTGGTTTGATTTCAGGACTATACCAGCTGATGCCTTGCATTCGCCGATGGAAGTCTATCCTGAATGGCATTCGGAATTGGAGAAGAGCTTCCTGGGCACAACTATTCCGGCTGGGACGGGGCCAACGGAGAGCATAGATCTGGCGCTGGATGCTCTGGTCGACCATCCGAACACCGCTCCATTCCTGGCACGACAACTGATCCAGCGTTTTGTTACCAGCCATCCTGAACCCGATTATATCGGTCGGGTGTCAGCCGCGTTTGCAACGGGCCAGTACACGCTTCCTAATGGTACGCAGGTCGGTGATGGTCGCCGCGGCGACCTCTCAGCTACGATCGCTGCAGTGCTGTTTGATGCGGATGCAAGAGATCCAGCCAACCGAACCGAGGCTAATTTCGGTAAGATCAAAGAACCCATTCTTCGCTTCGTCCAATGGGCGCGCGCCTTTGATGCCGGAACCGTGACACCAGAGCATACGTTCCCGCTGTTCAACACCACGTTTGGCGGCGGATTGGCGCAAGCGCCATACAAATCCCCATCGGTGTTTAATTTCTATCGCCCAGGATATGTTGCGCCAGGGACCGAGACCGGCGCCGCTGGGCTTACCATGCCGGAAATGCAATTGGTCAATGCCAATTCGATTTCGAATTACGCGAATTTCATGACTTATTTCATCTTCGCATTTGCCGCCAATAATGCCGGCGACCCGTCAGCCACGAGTTTCATTCCGGATTATTCCGATGAGCTTCTACTCGCTGATGACGCAACAGCCCTGGTCGACCATCTCGACTTGTTGCTCAATTACGGAACAACCAGCGCCGAAACCAAAGCGACCATTGTCACGTTTCTCGAAGACATCGCGCTCGAGGACCCCAATGACCCGAACTATAACGGCCCATATCTTCGGTCCGCGCTCGGCATTCTGATGATGATGACGTCGCCAGATTACACCGTGCAGCGCTAGGAGGACATTATGAAACCATCTCGCAGAACCTTCCTCACAGGCGCCAGCGCGCTCAGTGCAGCCACCCTGACCGGACTTGGCAGTTCCCTCGCCGCATTCCAGGCCAGCGCCGCTGAAACATCTGGCTATAAAGCGATTGTCTGCCTGTTCTTCCTCGGTGGCCTGGATGGGCATGATACCGTGCTGCCATATGACCAGACGTCTTATGATCGCTATGCCGAAATCCGCGCATCTTTGATGGGGCAGTACGAAAATATGCAAGGCGGATCGACGCGTGCGCGCGATCGATTGCTGCCGCTCAATCCAACCAATACAGCCTCATTCGGCACGCGGCAATTCGCATTGCCCGAAGAATTGAGTGGCATCAAAGGCCTCTTCGACAGTGGTAATGCGGCCATTGTCGGCAATGTTGGACCGCTCATTCAGCCGCTGACCAAGCAGCAATTTGAGCAGGATACTGCGCCGCAACCCAAACGCCTTTTCTCACACAATGACCAGCAATCAACCTGGATGTCGAGCCAGCCTGAAGGCGCTCAATTCGGCTGGGGCGGACGCTTTGCCGACGCTATGCTCGCCTCCGGCGCCAATCCCGGTAGCCAGGAATTCTCCACCATTACCAGTCTTGGCAATGAGCTGTTCTTGACCGGCGCGGATGCCCGTCCCTATCAGATCGGCCTCGACGGTGCGCCGGAAATTGATGCCCTGAATTTCTTCGCCAATAATGATGGCGGTCCGCAATCTGAAATCTATGAGAAGCTGCGCGACCATTTCGAGGCTATGGATTTTGAAAGCTCTAATCTCATCGATCGCGACGTCGCCAATGCCATGCGCACGGCCTTGACCACGAATGAAACCTTCAACGAAGCCTTTGAATCTATTCAACCTTTTGCAACAGAATTCCCAGGAAACTTCCTCGGCCAGCAATTGCAGGCAGTTGCCAATACAATCGCCATTCGCGACGCGCTTCTGGTCAACCGACAAGTGTTCTTCGTTGCC
>JBCCDZ010000146.1:0-7839 GCA_039030525.1 Pseudomonadota bacterium
AATCGTGTCAATCTATGCCATAAGCTTCACCTATGACTGTAATTTGCGCGTCAGAAGACGCGGTGTTGAGGGATAATCCATGAAGGATGCGCTGAAAGTCTACGGCCCATTGGCGGCTGTAATCCTTGTCTTATTGATCATCACCATGCGGTTCGTCGCGCCGCCCCCGCCAATGGAATTGCGATTCGCAGCCGGCGGTCAGGATGGTACCTATTACGCCTTGGCGCAGCAATATGCCGACGCTTTGGCCGAGCATGGGATCGAAGTTGAAGTGCTGGAAACCGCTGGCACGGTTGAGAACTATCAACTGCTCAACGCTGATGAGGCCGATGTCGCGCTTCTTCAAGGCGGCCTCGCCGATGCCGATTCTCTTACCAATCTCAAATCGCTTGGTGGCATGTTCGCAGAACCCTTCTGGATATTCTCGCGATCAGATGAGGGGTCGCTTCTGACCGTGGATTTTGGCGATTTGGAAAATGTCAGAATCGCGGGGGGAACTGTCGGTTCTGGAACGCGTGCGATGACTGAGAGATTGCAGGCGGAATGGGGCGGCACCTGGCTAGAGATCGTGCCCCTGTCCGGCAGTGCCGCTGCCGATGCGCTGCTCTCTGGAGACGTTGACGCCGCCGTATTCACCGCGAGCGTCGAAACCCGTTATGTCCAACGTCTACTCAACGCGCCTGGCGTGCGGTTGATCGGGACACGTCGCGCGAAGGGTCTGTCCATGCGCGATGACGCGCTCGCCCCCCTCATCCTGTTTGACGGCGTTGTCGACATGGATCGAGACATCCCAGCTGGCGACGTCGAACTGATTTCGGCAATTGCACAACTCGGGGTCGACGAAGACCTGCATCCAGCTTTGCAATCGGTTTTACTGGAAGCCGCAGAAACCATTCATAGCGGCGGCTCAATTCTAAATCGGGCGAAATCATTTCCGGATGAGACCCGAACCGATCTGCCATTGTCAGAAGAAGCGCGGCGCTATTATCGCAATGGGCCAACTTTTTTACGACGCTATTTCTCGTTTGGCTGGGCCAATTTTCTTGAGCGCGCCTGGGTCTTTCTGATCCCATTGCTCGCTTTGCTCATCCCGCTGGTGCAAATGGCTCCGCCCGTCTATCGCTGGCGCATTCGCCGTAAAATCTACGTTTGGTATAATGATCTACATGCGCTTGAACGCCAGGGCTTTGATGCACCGGATGACGATGCCCGTCGCAAAGTACTGGCCGATATTCAAGCGCTGCAACACGAAGTCGGACAAGTGGAAGTGCCGGTTTCTTACAATGACGAATTGTATCACTTGCGCAGTCACATCAATTTCGTGGAAGCCTTAATCGCGCGACAGGCCAGCTCAGCATAAGCGCGCATTATCCCGCCAATTCCAAGTCTTGCGCGCGCCCACCCACGCTGTCATAACATAACAGCAAGGTCTGATGGCGAGGCTTCAATATGAACATGATAAATAGCAAATACGCTCTTATCTCTGCGCTTCTCATGGCGGCCGGAACGATGCTGTCGGGGCATGCGCAAGATGCTTCACCCGAAGAAGATCAACGCGTCCTTGATTCGGTGGTGGTCACTGGGGTTCAAAATGACGCCGCGATGGCGGCCTTTCGAAACGGCGAATTTGCGGATGCGGAGATTGGTTTTCTCGGCAATGCGAGATGCGCGCAGCGTCGAGAGCGCAATCTATCGGCCGCGATCGACAGTGCTCGCTCGAGCAGCTTCCGGGCGGATATCAACCCAACGCAACCGAATGATTCCAGCAATGCGCCCGGAAATGTCGCTCAACAGACCAAGCGAACCTGCGCGCATCGCGGATTCCAGGTCTATATGACGGGTCTGTCGCAAATACAGCTTGGCAAGCCCGAGGAAGCGAGGCGGAGCTTCAAAAAGGCGACTGTCTTGAGCAAGATTTTGTATGATGCACATTACAAGCTTGCGCTCATGGCCCTCTTGGAGGGTGACCAACGCACCGCCGAAAGACAGCTACAGAAAATCAATGGCATACTCAGCCGCTGCCGACGGTGCCCGGCGCGACAGGAGATTCTTGATCGACAGTCGCACTTGCAAAAAGCGCTTAACGGCGACGTCAAATTGCACTGACACGTTTAGTTTTTTTCGCTCCTCCTTTCACCCTGCACTTATTGACGTCGATACGAGTTCACCTCCATAGTTCCAAAACAGAACTTACGGAGGGTTTATGATGAAGCCAGTGTGTCTTGTGATTGGGGCTGGTGCCGGAATTGGTGGCACTGTAGGGACAAAGTTTGCCAGCGAGGGCTATCATTCGGTCCTGTGTCGGCGCAGCGACCAGGCAGGTCTCGACCGATTGGTTGATGGCATTAAGTCCGCTGGCGGTGAAGCGACCGGCCTGTTGCTCAATGCGATCGATGACAATGCAATCGAGGACGCGGTCGCCCATGTCGAGCAAAATATCGGCCCAATTGAAGTCGTGATCTATAATCTTGGGGCGCAAATCGGCGACCGCCCGCTGGGAGACACAAGTTACAAAGCATTCGAAATGGGCTGGCGCCTGGCCACATTCGGTTTGTTCCGTCTGGCCAAAACAGTTTGTCCTCTGATGGAAGAGCGCGGCAGCGGCAAGATTGTCGTCACCTCCGCGACCGCTGCTGTGCGCGGAAACAAAGGCCAACACTCGCATGCCGCAGCCATGGGCGGCCGCCGCATGCTGTGTCAGACACTAAACGCGCAATACGCATCAAAGGGCATTCATGTAACCCATATCCTTGTCGACGGCGCGGTGGATGCGCCCGATACGTTGGGCAAAATGCTTGGGCCAGATCTATTCAAGAAATTGCGTGAGACGCGCGGCGCGGAAGATGGATTATTGTTGCCGATTGAAATGGCCGAGACCTATTATCATGTCGCAACCCAGCATCGCTCGGCCTGGACGCATGAATTGGATCTACGCTCATACTCAGACCTTGCATGGTGGAACCATGCCTGAGCGCAAGACAACCCGCTGGAGTGCGGCACGGCCTTATGGCTGGACGCGAACATCAAAACCAATCTAGGAGCGAGCTTTGATTTATTGGGAAAACTGCTCGTGAAGCTTCCGCTCGATCCGAATTCAATCAAAGGGTTTCTCGCCGCTGAAGAAGGCGCTGCGTTATACGCGGTCGCCTTGCAGCAAGCCGAGCTTGGCCCCTGCGTCGAAATTGGGGGCTATTGCGGAAAGTCGGCGCTTTATATCGGTACGGCCTGCACCGAAGCCGGGGAAATTTTGTTCTCAATCGATCATCACCGCGGGTCTGAAGAGAATCAACCGGGCTGGGACTATTTCGATGAAGATGTTTGGGACGCCGCCGCAAACAGCGTCGATACGCTGCCATTCTTCCGAACGAATATACGCAATGCGGGATTGGAAGGCACAGTTATCCCAATTGTCGGTCGGTCAATTGATATCGCGACACGCTGGCAAACGCCGGTCAGTTTTCTGTTCATAGATGGCGGACACACGATGGAGCATGCGCTGAACGATTATCGGGGTTGGTTGCCGCATGTCATGCCGAACGGCGTGGTTGCCATTCACGATGTCTTTCCAGACCCCAAGGATGGCGGTCGACCTCCGTTTGAGATTTATAAACGGGCTTTGGCATCAGATCTGTTTGTCGAAGAACAGGCGGTTTCCAGTCTCCGAATTCTGCGCCGCATCTAAACCAGAGGCCTGGTCAGAAGGCGGCTGGCAGAGCTCGAATTCTCCAGCGCATCTGCCGCGAGAATGACCGCCGCCTGGGTCCAACCGGGACGCTCCCTCGGCCAGAAGATCTTTTCCTGCGTTTGCCACCCCATCCAGAACACACCTGCATCATCGCGGATATCCGATAGGCTGTTGAACAGATTTTCTGCGAGGTCGGTCTCATCTATCGCGATCAGAGCAAGGACCAGTTCGGCGGTCTCGGCGGCGGTGACCCAAGGCTCGTCCATCACACATCGACAGCCGCGCTCGTCGGGGACGAATGTATCCCATTGTTCAAAAATCCGCGCGTGCCCCGCCGCTTTGTCTAACGCGCCGGACAGAACCGGATAGTACCAATCCATCGCGAAGCGCTGCCCTTGCCCGCGCTGATCGAACAGGTGCGGACTTTTTTGCAATGCCGCGCGTAACGCGTGATGCGCATCCTGCAAGTGATCGCTCGTCTGCCGCAATGCCTGAGCGAGACAAATGCCAGCAGCCAGGCTTTTTAGGATAGACGCATTGCCTGCCAGCAGCGCATCTTCCACCTCCGTATCCAAGGCCTCTAACGACCAGCAGATTGTTCCATCGGCGCGTTGTAACGTCAGCACAAAATCCAAGGCCCGCGCAATCATCGGCCACCAGCTGCGCACGCGTTCAATATCGCCCGTCTGCTCTAGATAATGCAAAACGCCGACAGCGGGATAAGCGCAGAAATTGGCGTCCAGAAAGGCTGGCGCTTCTTGGCGGCTGATGAACAAACGATCGACCATGGGAAGTGCGTTGCCATATTCACCGAACCAAGCGCCATCCGGACGCTGGCACGCGACAAGATAATCATAAGCTTTTGCCGCCGCCAGCTGTTCGCCCGAAGCGCAAAGCGCCATCGCGCTTTCAACATGATTCCATGGGTCCCATGGTCCGTTTTCGAACCAGGCAATCGCCCCCTTTGCATCCTGGATTTGCAGAATGCGATCGACCGCAGGCCGCAGCTGCGCGGCCATGGATGCTGTCTCAGCGGGTTTGAACAATCCGTCCATTAGCGGGCCGTCGCTCCGTCAAAATAGAGGACCAGACTTTTACCCATGAAGGGTGAGACCACGGCGTCCAGACCTCTTGTCAGCCACGGCTTCTTCATCAAATCCCAAACCAGAAAATCGTGATAAGCTTTGACCAAGGGGTGGTCATCGTTGCGAGTCCAAAACGCACATTTCAACCACCAATAAGGCACATGAATTCCATGTGCGTGATGACGTTTGAACAGATTGAAACCATGCCGCTCGACTGAGACTTTCAGATCGACCTCATCGAAAATCCGAATATGCCCGCCTGCCTCGAAGGCATAGCCGTTTGGCGGTGGTGCCAATTGCCAACAGATCCGTTCCGGCCAGGCATGTGGGACCGAGATGCAGAGTTTTCCATCTGGTTTCAGAACGCGGCGGATCTCCTGCAAAGCGGCGTCATAGTCAGGCAAGTGTTCAAGAACTTCAGAACAGATGATCACGTCGAAACTGTCATCTTCAAACGCCAAGTCGGTGGCGTCGCCGGTTTCGAAAGCAACATTGCCGCGCGCGTCATGGGCAGGCTTTGGCAGGGTGGCGAGCCCGTCAGCGGCCTTTTTCAAAGACCCTTCATCCAGATCAACGCCAACAATGTCGAGATTGCCCACAAGGTAGAGACCATGGACATGCCGACCCTCGCCGCATCCGAGATCCAAAACTCGGTCGCCCGCGACGAGTCCGAGATGCTTCAATCTTGCTGTCAGCATTGGCTCGCAATCGCTTGTTCGAAAAAGGCGATGTACTTGGGCGCAATGCTATCCCAATTGAACTGCTTCCGAGCCCGCTCCAAACTCGCACTGCCGAGTTGTTTTTGCCGTTCAGGCGACGCCAGAATGCCGGCAATCTCTCGCGCCAGAGCATCCGGATTACCCTTCGGGACAATCACCCCCGCCGTGCCTGCGACTTCAGGTAACGCGCCCCCATCTGTGACGATAACGGGCGTGGCGCAACTCATCGCCTCGGCCGCCGGTAGACCAAATCCTTCGTAGAATGATGGCGTGACCGCGACAGTTGCGGTCTGAAACTCCAGTGCCAATGCCTCACGGGAGAGGTCATGTTTGAATTGAACATGGGGTTCCAGGTTCAACGATTTCAGCGTCTGGCGAGCACGCCCGTTTCGAAGTTTGCCGATCACGACCAATTCGGCATCGGGATGGACATGACGGACCTGATGATAGGCCTCCAGCAATATATGTAAGCCTTTAAGGGGCGTATCAGCACTGGCCGTTGTGATGATCCGTTTGGGCGCACGCTGCGCTTCGGAACTGGGTTGGAACGTGGCCTGGTCAACGCCCAAAGGGATCGGCAGAATACGGTCCGGGTCAATACCGAACTCCGAAACGATATCGGTTTTGGCATGCTCCGAGGGACACGTGATCATTTGCAATTTGCGCGCGGTTCTGACTTGCATGTGATGAAAGGCATACCAGCGTTTCACCAGCCAGCGCCGCTTCCAGCCCTGCGCCGCCTCGAGTGCCAGAGTGCGATCCCGCGTGATGGGATGATGAATCATTGTGGTGAGTGGCAGCCCCAAAACCGAGCTTATTTTGTGGATGCCCTTGGCCAAAGTCTGATTGTCGAGCACGACGTCATATTGCTGCCTGGCTCGCTTCATATACGAAAGTGCGCGCTGTCCGAACGTGAATGGCTCAACGAATTTTCCGGAGAGATGCCCGAAATACTCATACGTATCGGTCGGACTGAGCAAGTGCCGTGGGCGCAAGGCATAATGGCCAAAGTTCGGCTGAGCGTAGAGGTCCAATGATGGCAGTTTGACCAATCGCACATGTTTGGACAATTGCGGATACGGTGGCCCTGAAATGACATCGACCGCAGCGCCAGCATTTGCGAGCGCTTGCGACAGATAATCTACATAAACGCCCTGTCCGCCAACGTTCGGATCGGATCGATAAGACAGAAGCGCGATGCGCAGGGGCTTGCTCTTCGCCGTGTCTGGATCGAGCTGGTTACGAGGCGTGTTCGATGGATCGAGCATTCGCGTGTTTTCAGCCCTCAATTTGCCACGTGTCTGCCAGACACTTTGCGTTTGGAGTCAAGTCAATTGCCACACCGTCATCACCCTGCGAAAAGCGCCGTCTGGCTTCTTTTTGATCACAAGCAACTCTTACCCGTCGTCATGCAAGTGCGATCCTGCCGTAAAAGCGAAAGCCCGCACCAAAAAGGTGCGAGCTCTCAATCTCGCAAGACTGGAGATTACTTGTTTGGTTGCGGTGTCGTCCGCAAATATGGTCGCACTTCGGTATAGCCTTTCGGGAAAAGCTTATCGGCTTCCTCATTGGTGACGCTTGGCACGATAATAACATCATCCCCATCCTGCCAATTGACCGGCGTTGCCACTTTCTGCGTATCAGTCAGCTGCAAACTGTCGATCAAGCGCAGGATCTCATCAAAATTCCGACCTGCGGATGGGGGATAGATGATCGAGGCGCGAATTTTCTTATTATTGTCGATCACATAAACTGCTCGAACCGTCACTTTCGCATCGGCGTTCGGATGGATCATATTGTACAGCGTCGCGACGGTTTTTTCAGGATCTCCAATAATTGGGAAATCTACTGACGCGTTCTGCGTGTCTTCGATATCTTCAATCCACTTATTATGTTGCTCGACCGTATCGACCGAAATAACCAGCGCTTTGGCACCGCGCGCAGCAAGCTTGTCCTTAAGCTTCGCGGTATAGCCGAGCTCTGTTGTACACACGGGTGTGAAGTCGGCGGGGTGAGAAAAGAACACCACCCAATCGTCTCCAATCCAGTCATGGAACCGAATACGGCCTTGCGTTGTATCAGCTTCGAAGTCGGGGGCTGTGTCGCCGAGCAACAGACTCGCGAGGAAGTCGAGCACGACGCCGAGCCACGCCAGATCGCAACCCCCTTCGGAGACCGCGGCGGTGTGGTGATCGAACCTTGGCTGACCGACCAATGGTATGTCGACGCCGAGAAACTGGCCCATAAGCCCATCAAGGACGTGCGTGACAGCACAATCGAGATTGTGCCCAAATCATGGGAAAAGACCTTCTTCAACTGGATGGAGAACATCCAGCCATGGTGCGTCTCG
>JBCCDZ010000147.1:0-7777 GCA_039030525.1 Pseudomonadota bacterium
CGGCTTCATGACCTTACAGTGTCCTCATGATTGCGACGCAGATAGGGCGTTGCCTGCCCTGCCATGGCCCGGTAACACTCTCGACGGTAAATGGATAGCCTCGCATACGAGGCAAGAGTGACAAGGCATCACATATGCGGATTTTAGCCCTTTCGACGATTCTGCTCGCGCTCGGCGCATGTCAGTCGGGTTCTGGCCTCGGAAATGCGTTTGACTCGCGCCTGAATGCGGGCACCTGCCCACCAGCAGGCTCGGTCTATAATGCGTCGCGCATTGTTGAATTCAATGGCGATCAGAAAGTCTTTCCGAACGTCGAATATACCGGCGAGATTGTCGATGTGCGCTTGTATTGCCGCTATGCTGGCGGTAATCCTGTGCGTGCTGAAGTCGAAATTGATTTCGCCTTCGGTAAAGGCCCGGCGAGCGACAGCAATCGTCATGATTATCGTTATTGGGTCGCCGTCACACGGCGTTCTGGCAAAGTCCTGCACAAGGAATACTTCACGGTTCAGGCCAATTTTTCCGATGGCCCTGTGGCTGGCGAGACGGAAGTTCTGCAACAAATCATCATCCCGCGCGCCGACGAATCAGTCTCCGCGGCGAACTTTGAAGTGCTGATCGGGTTTGATCTGACTGAGGATCAACTCACCTACAATGAAGAGGGACGACGTTTCCGTTTGAACGCGGGATACTAGTCAGGGATTGGGGTTCAACATGACAGATCTCGCGACGCAATTGGCGGGCGCGTGCAGCGCTGCATTCGAGGCAGAGGGCCTGGAAGCGCGCTGGGGCGCGGTGAAACAGTCCGATCGTCCAGAATTGGCGGATTTTCAATGCAATGGCTGTATGGGAGCGGCCAAACAGGCCGGTATGAATCCACGCGAGCTGGCGGCCAAAATTGCGCCGCGTCTGAATGCGCATGTCGCCATTGACCGCGTCGATGTGGCGGGTCCGGGGTTTCTGAACATTACCGTCAGTGCCGACGCGCTGGCGCAACAGGCCATCTCGATCGGGCAAGACCCCAAAGCTGGCGGCGGTGCGGCGGCAGATCCTGAGAAAGTCGTCATCGACTTTGGCGGGCCGAACGTCGCCAAGCCGATGCATGTCGGGCATATCCGATCGGCCGTGATTGGCGACACATTGGTGCGGCTTTTACGCTTTCTCGGCGATGATGTGACAGGCGACGTCCATCTCGGAGATTGGGGCCTGCAAATGGGTTTACTGATCATTGCTGTGATGGATGAGCAGCCAGACTTGCCTTATTTTGATGACGGCGCGGCGGGATCGTTTCCGAACGCGCCACCGGTCAATATGGAAGATCTATCGCGGCTTTATCCGATGGCATCCGGGCGATCCAAGGAAGATGAAGCTTATGCCAAACGGGCGCAGGAAGCGGTTGCCGAAATGCAAGCCGGGCGTGCCGGTTACCGAGCTTTGTTGCGGCATTTCATCAATGTGTCGGTCGCGGCCTTGAAGGTGGATTACAGTTTCCTCGATGTCTCATTCGACTTGTGGAAAGGTGAGAGCGATGTTGATCCTCTGATTGCGCCCATGGTCGACGATCTGAAAACCCGCGGTCTCGCGGTTGAGGATGCCGGTGCCTGGATCATCGAGATTGCGCGTGAGCATGAGAATGTCGAGACCGTCGGCAAGGATGGAAAGCCGCGCCTGAAAAATCCGATGCCGCCTTTCATGCTGGTCAATTCTCGCGGCGCAACCGGCTATCACGCAACTGATCTCGCGACGATCAAGGATCGGGTCGACACGATTGCGCCGGATCGAATGCTCTATGTGGTGGATCAACGTCAGGCGCTGCATTTCGAACAAGTCTACCGCGCGTCTGACAAGGTCGGTTATATTGCCGAGGATAGACTTGAGCATCTCGGCTTTGGAACGGTCAATGGCAAGGACGGCAAGCCGTTCAAGACCCGTGAAGGCGGTACTTTGCGCTTGGCAGACCTGAACGCGATGGCTCTTGAAGAAGCGACCAAACGTATTGGCGAAACCGGCCTATCCGGTGACATTGGCGAGGACGAAAAAGCCGAGATTGGTGAATTGGTCGCGCGCGCCTCATTGCGCTTCGCTGACCTGCAAAACCAGCGCACAACAAATTACGTCTTCGATCTAGAACGGTTCACCAGTTTTGAAGGCAAAACCGGTCCTTACCTTCTTTATGCCGCGGTTCGTATCAAAGCGATCCTGCGCCGCGCCGTCGAACAAGGGTTTGAAGCCGGAGAGATCAAGATTGATGCCCCGGAAGAGCGCAAGCTCGTTCTGGCGCTGGATGGTTTCGCGCTTGCGCTCCGTCTCGCACGCGAGAAGCGGATGCCGCATTATATCTGCGAGCATGTTTACGGCCTGGCGCAGGCCTTCAGCGCGTTCTATGCGGCTTGCCCAATCTTGAAGAATGACATCGATCCGCAGACCCGCGCGGCCCGCTTGGCACTTTGTCAGACCGTGCTGCATCAATTGGAGACTGGACTCGGAATTATCGGAATTACGGCGCCAGAACGCATGTAATGCCGGAAAAGTTAACAGAATCACTCATTCTGTTAACCCGGCCCTAACGGGCTTTAACTTCTGAGGCTCAGAAAGTGAATGAAATCGGGTATTCTGGTAACTATCTCTAAATCGCCATGACCTAGGTTCGTTCTTCTAGACCTGTAGGAAGGAACCAACTCGATGCTGAAAAACCTCGTAAAGACGTGCGCGGATGCGACTGGGCTCACCCAAGTCAAAACGCGCCATGCATTGGGGATTGTTCTCAACACGGCTGAGCGTCAGGGATCGCCCCTGGCCGAAGCCATTTTTCGCAAAATGCCCGGCGCGCGGACATTGTCAGCGACGACGGGGGCCGAGCAAGGCGCATCCACGACCATAATTGCCCGCTTGATCGAGCAGACCCCTGGCGGTCGTCGCCATGTCGGCGAAGGCATGTTTTCTAGCCTGCACAAAGCTGGCCTGGGGCACAAACAGATTGCGCAATTGCTGCCCTCGATCAGCGGCTATATGCAAACCACTTATGGCATGGAATCCTTCGGTCACCTTGGGGATCTTGTGGTTGCAGATATGCTGACCGGCGCAGACACCGCAGCAGCAGCGGCTGCAGCCTAGTCTTTCAATCCTCAACAGGTTCAAAGGCTCGCAGTGTTAACGCGCTGTGAGCCTTTTCTTTTCGCCAAGCTGAGATTAGGGGAAGGCCATGTCGAACCAATCAGACCTCAATATTCCGCTCAGCGCTCTAAATTTTTCATCCGATGGCGCAGCGACGGTTGTCGCTGAAAGCTGGAATACGACGCAAATCGGTGTGCTCTTGCAAACGGTTATCGAGCATCATGCGCGCCAACAATTGAACGCGCAGGCGCTGCACTTCGTCTCCGTCACCTATGATGTTTCAGCCGATGTCGCCTCAGGCCCGGATGTCTCGTTTCAAAGCCGGATTGACCGGCGCACCCGTACGCTGATCTTTGCCAGCGGCTTGGCAAGCCAAGGTGACCGGCATTTATTGAAAGCGACGGTTGTATTTCGACTGGACTGATCGTCCGTGACTACATCGGCGATTTGCGCAGCGGTAGCAGGTCCGGATATTCCGCGTCGCGTTTCTCGGATTTTGCCTTGAACGCTTCTTGCATGTGCGATGGGGGCAGCATGCCGGAATTCCAGACGCCGATATAATCGAGCGTGTCAGCCGTCGAATGATCGCGGCCATAATTGATCAGCACTTTGCAGCCTGTGACTGCCAGCGGGTTTTTCGACGCGATTTCGCGAGCGACGCCGAGGACATGTTCAAGCATCTCTTCCCGGGTGTCGAAGACGTCGTTTACGAGACCGATTTCCTTGGCCTTGTCAGCGCCTAATCGTTCACCCGTATAAGCCATCTGCTTGACCCAGCCTTCGGGAATATAGCGTTGCAGACGCGGGAATGTGCCTACATCCGCTGTCATCGCAATATTGGTTTCCTGAATGCAGAAGAAGGCATCCTTGGTGCACCAGCGAATATCGCCGGCTGAAATCATATCAATCGCGCCGCCAATGACACCGCCCTGACAGGCAATCAGGACAGGAATGCGCGCCTCTTCAAGCGCGTTGAAGGAAGATTGGATCTGCTTGATATTAGAGCGGAACGCCTCAGCAGCGACATACCGATCGACCTTTCCATGCGTCACCGCGCCGTCCTGGTTAAAGACGGACAGGTCCATGCCCGCCGAGAAGTGTTTGCCTTCAGCAGAGATCACGATCACGCGCGCAGCCGCGGTGCCATCGATCTCATTCACAATAGCAGGTAATTCATTCCAGAACGCGCGGTTCATCGCATTCATCGCTTGCGGTCTGTTCAGTACGATATGCGCCACTTTGTCTTCTACGGACACTGTGAAGCATTCATGTGTTTTCTTCAGCATCATTACGTCTCCAAATCCCTCGATAAAGTAGCGCATGCAGGGTACAATCTCCAGTGTGACCCGGCGATAAGCATGCAAATGTTTGATTTTATGGGTGAATCCCATTTGAACAGGTTCCAACTGAGGGAGGAAGCAATGCGTTTGACGATTTTGGGGGCGGTTGCGCTATGCGTATTTCCAGCCGGTTGTGAGTCGGGGTCGAGTGGCGAGTTCGGCCAAGTGCTCGGCGAGGTGCTGGGCGGTATTGAAACGGGACAGACATCAGGCGGCGAGCTGTCCCTGGCCGAGATTGATGCGGGCTTACGCCAGGCTCTGGAAATCGGCACGGAACGCGTGGCTTCGCAGATCGGCGTGGTCGATGGCTATTGGAAAGACCCGCAAATCCAAATCCCGCTACCGGGGCGTTTAGGACAAGTGCAAACCGAACTTGCGAAACTCGGATTGTCCGGACCGCTCGATGATGTCCAATTGCGGATGAATCGTGCTGCGGAGGAGGCTGTCCCAGCTGGCAAAAGGATTGTCATCGACGCCGTTCAATCGATTACGATTGAAGACGCGCTCGGCATCTTGCAGGGCGGTGATACCGCTGCAACCGATTTTCTGCGCGGTCGCACCGAAGCCAGTCTGCGCCAAACCTTCAAACCTTTTGTTGAAAACGCACTCGATTCCTCTGGCGCCTACCAGGCGCTCGATGGCGTAACGTCGTCTCAGCCATTGCTCGCGATTGCGGCAACTGACTATAAATCTGATTTAACCTCATATGCGGTCCAATTTGGCCTTGATGGTCTGTTCAACTATCTGGCAGTTGAAGAACAGAAAATCCGGGACAATCCTGTGGCAAGAACGACAGAATTGCTGCGCCGGGTATTTCGGTAAAGTTTAGGAACAGAATGCGCCGTTTCAAATTCGAGACCTCTGAAGGCGACATGGCTGCCTTGGAATTTGGGGACCCCGCGAAAAAGCTGGCCGCACTTTGGCTGCATGCGACGGGATTCAATGCGATGACCTATCAGTCCATCCTCGCGCCTTTGGGGTTGCGGACGAAAGTCCAGGCCGTGGATCTGCGCGGGCACGGGCGGTCAACATTGCCTGCCAAACCCTCCAAGCTGAAATCATGGAAACGCTATCGCGATGATATTCTCGCTTATATCGATCGAGAATCGCCGGTGCGACCGATTGTTCTTGGCGGCCATTCCATGGGCGCGACCGTAGCGTTGATGGTGGCAGGCGCGCGGCCGGACAAGGTTGCCGGCCTGGTTTTGGTCGACCCGGTCATTCTGCCCCAGCGCTATTATATGGCCATGCATCTGTCGCCATTTCGGCGCGGCGGTCATCATATGGCGAAACAGGCGCGGCGCCGCCGCAATCAGTTCGACTCGCGTGAGCACATTCAGTTCAAGTATAAAGGACGCGGAGCGTTTGCGACCTGGCGCGAGCCGTTTCTCGAAGACTATATTCTTGACGCGTTTGACCGCACCGATGGCAATGATCCCGATAGCGACCAGCAGGTCTGGCAATTACTTTGCGATCCGGAATGGGAAGCAGCGACATTTTTGGCGCAACGCAACCGGCCGTGGCACGCTCTGTCGAAGGTCAAAAAGCACCGCATCCCAATCACCATTTTGCGCCCCGACCGCGACTCTGTGATGACGGATGAGGTCGCCGCGCGGTTGACCTCCAAGTGCCCGCATCTGATTTTGAAAGAGCGTGTGAACACCACGCATTTCCTGCCCATGGAAGCGCCATATGACGTGCGCGATCATCTCTCGTCTTACATTAACAGCCTGATTGAAGGCTTAGCCGATGAAGAAGTCGGATCGGTGAAGCGAAGCTTACGGGGATAGACGCGCGTTGGGCCGTGCATTGCGATTGACCAATTGCTAGAAAATGCTGCTGCAGACCTTGCACGAATCTCCAAACGTATTTTTGACGAAGGAGGCGACGGCTTTCTTGCTGTCCAGAGCGTTTGCCTCGACCAAAATGCGGCTCTTGGTTTCGCTGGGCAAGGCGTTGAAACCGGCCAAAAACTCGGCGCCAATATCGCAAAAGTTCACGGTCGATAGAGCTCGGATTTGGTCTTCCTCTGGCAGACTTTGCAGGTGAGCAAGTGATTGTATTTTTTGACTGTTCATTGCGCGCCCGAAAAATTCGAATGCCGCCATTTCGTCTTCGGGTGTCATCCGGCCATACTTTTTGGGATTGTTTCGGCCATCTTCGACCGCCTCGAGCTTTATCTTGGCAAACCGAAGCGACCACTCATAAGGTTCAGACTGATAAGCGAACATTTCGGTCACGGCTTTTTCGATGCCTTCCCCGTCCAATTGCCCGAGCGCCTCATACGTGCTGAAGCGACAATACTTCGGCGCTTGTTGCGACAAGGTTGTAAGCCCGATTTGACCGAGGCGGATCATTTTTTCGACATAAGCCGTGTCAGACCTGACCAAATCATCAAAATCCCGAAACGCATCAGGTCCATAGGCCGCGACAATCAACAAGGCGAGTTGATCTTTGCTTGCGCCCGTGGCGATCGCATCTCTTGCCTGCTGATGGAGTTGGTTGGAGATTTTCGGTTCAACACGATTAAGGGTATCGAGAAATGCTAACGTTTGCGGGTCATCAAGCGATTTGGCCAACGGTGTTTCGTTTATCGCGGCGATGCCGGGTACGGTTTTCGATCCGGCCGGCCAAAACACAATGCCGCAAAACAGGACGATAGCCAGCGCGATGACGCCGAGCGTGATCTGTAGCGATGACAAATCCGGTATCTGAAAATCAAAAGATGGTCGCTTTTTGTAACGTAACGTATTGCGTGCCAAGAAAAACCCCGTCTTTGCTGCAAGGGCAGTATTCGAAAAGAGGGTTTATGTTTTGCGGTATGTATAGGGACACTTTGGGTGCTAAGTATTCTGAGTATCTCTTTTTTTGGTATATTTGTTCTTTAGAGCTGAAGTCCGCGCGGCGCGAGCCTTTCGAGCTCCGCAATTTGCTCTGGCGGCGTCGGGATCACTTTACGCGTATCCAGGTCAAAAGTGACCGCCACGGCCTGGCTGGTCATATAGGCTTCACCATTATCCGGATTAAGCACCCAGTGGCTCAAGGAATGGGTCTTCTCGGCGACGTCTGCGAGGCTGGTATGAATCACAAACCGATCGCCCGCGCGCGGCCATTTGCGATAGATAAGGCGATACTCCAGAACCGCTCCCCCCATGCGTGCGCCGGTTTTTGATGAGGCAACTTTGGCGCGCCATTCGCTCAGCAGGGTCGGAACAGAGTCAGAGACCCGACCCATGAACCACGGCACCCAGAACCGGCCGAACACGTCACACTCTTTCGGCAGCACCATGCCGCGACCGATTTCCGGCGCGCCGCATTTCTCC
>JBCCDZ010000148.1:0-7770 GCA_039030525.1 Pseudomonadota bacterium
CCCACACCCGCTCACCCGGGCCCTGGCGGGGATTTTTGGCTTTCCTACCGCATTTGTGCCCCACTACCCGGGCCTGCGCGGGTTTGAGCGAGTCTCGGGTTAAGCCGCGAACCAGTGTCCGCTCAGACGCCGAAAGCGGACTTCCGCTTTGCCAACGCAAGTTGGCACCTTTGGCGGCTGGCTGAAGGCGGCGAAACAAGGCCCAGCCGCCATAGGTCCTGACTTTCGTCAGGAATGCGGCGTGCGCGTGGACCCCTTCGACGCCTTCGCCGACATCCCTAACCGGCCGAAAAGAGACGGGTTGCTGGGCGCAAATTCCGAGCTCCAACCGCGAAATAGTGGCGGAGTAATGATCGAAGGATCATTCGGTCTTTCCGTCTATTCTCCAGGTCGGAAATCTGCGGATTGATCCTGCGAACATCAAACAAATCTCATTGCCGCTCGGGTCGTGAAGTCTTGCCTCTCGCCATCCCCAAAACTCGTCCTCGGGGTCCTTGTGAAAGACGAGGCCTTTCGCTTTGAGGTCGTTTACATGGCGGTCGAGCTCGGCCGCCGAGGCGTGATCAAAATAGACAATAGCCCCCGTTTTCGAGGCGTGTTCGGTTTGATGAATAGAAAGCGTCGCACCATTTCCGTCAGGCATTTCAAATCGAGCATACTGGTTCGGCACCGACACGATCTGCACCATTCCCAATGTTTGATAAAACGCAATGGATGCATCGTAATTGAGGCATGGCAGTGTAATTTGGTTGATAATCATAGGCTTGTCCCAGGCTATAGGCAGTTCACTTTGATCCGTGATCTCCGAACGATTTGAAGCGCTCCGATTTTGAAGCAGATGGACCCTTGCGACCTCAACTTAAGTTGAGGTCAAGCCATGATCGATTTGAATATTCCGGCTTGCAGTCTTTAGCTGAGATAACGCGGCACCCAGCTCACCCGACCATCAAATCATAAACCTGTTTCGAAAACCGGGCGATCTCGCCAGCGAAGTCATGACCCTCTGGTAAGCCGTCCGCCAGCACGATCAAATAATATGCCGCCTGCGGACTCTCAATGATCGCAATGTCATGCATCAACCCGTTCAGCGTGCCCGTCTTGTGAGCGATCATGGCGCTGTCAGGCAGGAGCTTGGGAATTCGCTCATTGCGCAAATTATTGCGCAACATATGCAGCACGAAATCGCATTTCGGCTGTGTTTCGGCAAGTTTCAGCAAGTTTAGGCAATCTTCTGCACGGGTCAGATTGGCGCGCAAAGGGGGGCCGAGCGAGTCATCGTCAAAGCCAACAGACAGGCTTGTATGACCCAATCCGTTCTCGGAGAGCCAGGCATTCACCTTGTCCATCCCGACCGCGTCCAAAACGGCGCTCGTGGCTGGGTTGTCGCTGACGATCAGCATCAGTCCAATCAAGGCCTTGAGCGAAACCTGATCTTCCGGCTCAAACGCTTGCAGGATGGAACAGTAAAACGTCTCATCGAGATCGCTGACCTGCTGCGGCGCCGATAAATCCAGGTCTGGCTCAGCCGCCGCGGCGCAAGCAATCGCGACCTTGATCAAGCTCGCGGATGGGATCGCCATGGACGGGTTCACGGCAACGCGTATCGATGGATCAGCCTTTGATTGGACAATCACCGATATCTGACCAGGCTGATCAGCAAAGGCGCGGCATGCCTGTTCGAGGGCAGACGAGGGGCGTTCGGACATGAATTGTTTCTGACCTGCATCGCCGGGAAAAGCGAGTCCAGGTCAATTAGTTGCATATGCAACTATTCTCGGGTATAGAGATCGTAACGATACAAAAGCAGGTGTGAGGAGGCGGCGCGATGGCCGATCTATTTGAAAACCCAGCCGGTCTGGATGGTTTTGAATTTATTGAATTTTCAGCCCCCGAAAAAGGCGTGCTCGAGCCTGTCTTCGAGTCCATGGGCTTTACGAAAGTCGCCCGCCACCGGTCCAAGCAAGTTGAGCTCTGGCGCCAGGGTGGGATCAATTTCATCACCAATTACGAGCCACGCTCAGCCGCCTGGTACTTCTCGCGCGAGCACGGACCGAGCGCATGCGGCATGGGCTTTCGCGTCCGCAATGCCAGCAAGGCCTACAAACACCTCATGGCCCAAGGCGCCGAGCCGGTCAGTGTCGAGACGGGGCCTATGGAGCTGCACATTCCAGGCATTCGCGGGATTGGCAGTTCGATCATCTATCTGATCGATCGCTATGATGATGGCGAAGGCAGCCACACGATTTACGATATCGATTTCGAATTCCTGCCAGGCGTCGATCGTGAGCCTGTCGGCTGCGGCTTCCAACTGGTCGATCACCTGACGCACAATGTCTATGGTGGCCGGATGAAATACTGGGCCGACTTTTATGAGAGCCTCTTCAACTTCCAGGAAATCCGCTATTTCGACATCAAGGGCGAATATACCGGCCTGACCTCGAAAGCGCTGACCGCACCGGATGGCAAAATCCGCATTCCGCTGAACGAAGAAGGCGAAGGCGGCAAAGGCCAGATCGAGGAATTCCTGCGCGACTTCAATGGCGAAGGCATTCAGCATATCGCCCTGATCTGCGATGATCTGGTGGCCTGCTGGGACAAGCTGCAAAAGCTCGGCGTGCCATTCATGACGGCACCGCCTGAGACTTATTACAAAATGCTGTCAGAGCGCTTGCCAAGCCATGGGCAGCCGGAGCGCGAGCTGAAAAGCCGTGGCATCCTGCTGGACGGTACGACCGAAGGTGGTGAGCCGCGTCTGCTGCTGCAAATCTTTGCGCAACCGCAGCTCGGCCCGGTCTTCTTTGAATTCATCCAGCGCGTCGGCGATTACAAAGACGGGTTCGGCGAGGGCAATTTCAAAGCCTTGTTTGAAAGCATCGAACGTGATCAGGTTGAGCGCGGCGTCCTGGCCGTTGAGGAACCTGCTTGATGAGCAAACTGTCGCTGCCGGCCATTGTGATTTTTCTGCTCGGCGTATTCGGCGCGATGTTCCTCAAAGACCAGGTTCTGAATTTCCAAGGCCCGCTTGAATATGGCGCCAGCGCTGGCGCCGGGGCCCTTGGCGGCCTGGTCGGCGCAATTATTGGCATGAGCCTGTTCCCAAAGAAGGGAGATAAGAATGACTGACACCCCAAACCTGCAAGGCGTTCATCATGTGGCTTATCGCTGCAAGGATGCGAAAGAGACCGTGGAGTTTTATCGCGATGTTCTAGGCATGGATTTCCAGCTCGCCATCGCTGAGGACCATGTCCCGTCGACTGGCGCGTATGATCCTTACATGCACATCTTCCTCGATGCCGGGAATGGCAACGTGCTGGCCTTCTTCGAACTGCCGCAGCAGCCTGACATGGGGCGCGACGAAAACACGCCGCAATGGGTTCAGCATATCGCTTTCAAAGTCGGCTCTATGTACGACTTGTTGAACGCCAAAGCCCGCGCGGAAGCGCATGGCCTGGACGTGATCGGGCCGACCCATCATGGCATATTCAAATCGATCTATTTCTTCGACCCGAACGGTCACCGGCTTGAGCTTGCCTGCAATATTGGCACGCCGGATCAGTATGCAGAACTGAAACGCGTTGCGCCGGATATGCTCGAAGAATGGAGCCAGACTAAAAAAGCCCCGCGCCACGCCGCCTGGCTGCATGAGAAGATTGCGGAAGAGAGCTAATTTATGAAACTCGCCACCCTGAAGAATGGCTCCCGTGACGGGCGCTTGGTTGTTGTCTCGAAAGACCTGACACGCTGTACAGATGCCGCGCGCATTGCGCCAACCCTGCAAGCCGCATTGGATGATTGGGAGGCCGCTGCCCCGCGGCTGGCGCGCCTGTCAGAAGGCGTTGAGCTCGGATCCGTGCCAACCTTCCGATTTCACGAGCATGATTGCGAAAGTCCGCTGCCTCGCGCTTATCAATGGGCCGATGGGTCCGCTTATATCAATCACGTTGAGCTGGTCCGCAAAGCCCGCGGCGCGGAAGTGCCGGAGAGTTTCTATGATGATCCGCTCATGTATCAGGGCGGCTCGGATGCCTTTATCGGCCCGCGGGACGATATTCCACTCGGCGACATTGCCTGGGGCTGTGACATGGAAGGCGAGATCGCGATTGTGACCGACGACGTTCCGATGGGCGTGATAGAAGCTGAGGCTGCCAACCACATCAAGCTGATCATGTTGTGCAATGACGTATCCTTGCGGGGATTGATCCCAGGCGAGCTGGCAAAAGGGTTTGGCTTCTTCCAGTCCAAACCACCGAGTGCGTTTTCACCCGTTGCGGTGACGCCCGATGAATTGGGCGCCGCGTGGAAAGACAATCTCGTCCACTTGCCTTTGCGCGTAGATTATAACGGCGCACCATTTGGCCGCGCAGAAGCGGCGGAAGATGCGACCTTCTCGCTGGCGCGTCTGGTCAGCCATGCTGCCAAGACACGGCCGCTCAGCGCTGGGACCGTGATCGGGTCCGGCACAGTTTCAAACAAGGGCGCTGATGGTGGTCCCGGCAAGCCGGTGAGCGAAGGCGGACTCGGCTATTCCTGCATTGCTGAAATCCGCATGATTGAAAAGATTGCCAGCGGCGACTTCAAAACGCCATTCATGAAACCAGACGACACGGTCCGCATCGAAATGATGGATGCGGATGGCAAGTCGATCTTTGGTGCGATTGAGCAGAGAGTCGTCGCGGTTTAGAAAAGTTGAGATTGCGATTCTACAATCCGCAGATGCCTGCGAAAGCAGGGATCCATGGACCATCGTTTCCTCGGGCTCATGAATATATAGACGTCCCTGGACCCCAGCTTTCGCTGGCGTCGGCGGAGCTAATCCTAACGAAACTCCGCCTGCAGCGCGGCCAAGGCCTCTGATCCTGGATTGAGTTCAGCATACGGAATCTCGTTCAACGGGCGCTCTTCCATATTTTGCGTTTGATGCAAATCGGGTTGGCCCTCATCAAGATAAAGAAGGCCCGTCAGAATCTCGTTCGCAGAATCGCTCGCGACAGCGCGGCTAAAGGCGGCGCCGCGATCGGTTGGATCATAATCAGCTTCGATTTTGCGCAGTTGGATCATGCCGCCATCATGCAGCTCGACCGGCATCACTTCGCCCTCATCATAGGCAGCGACGATCTCTTCGCTCGGCGGGATATAATCGGCATGCACGGCTTTTGAGTAGAACTCGTACGTATGGGCGTAAGATTTGGTTGAGCCCTTATGATCGTTAAAGCTGACGCATGGGCTGATCACATCGATCATGGCAAAGCCCTTATGCTTGATGCCGGCTTTGATCAGTGACACCAGTTGAGCGCGGTCGCCAGAGAAACTGCGGGCGACAAAAGTGGCGCCAACGGAGAGCGCAAACGCGACAGGGTCAATGGCTGGAAACTCGTTCGGCGTCCCTTTTTTGGGCAAAGAGCCAAGATCTGCCGAAGCTGAGAACTGGCCTTTGGTGAGTCCATAAACGCCATTATTTTCAAGCATATACAGCATATTCACATTGCGCCGCATCGCATGCGCCATCTGCCCGAGTCCGATCGAAAGGCTGTCACCATCGCCGGAAATGCCGATTGTCGGCAAATCATTATTGGCGGACAGGGCGCCGGTTGCGAAGGACGGCATGCGTCCGTGCACAGTGTTGGCGCCATGCGACTCGTTCATGAAATAGCTCGGCGTCTTGGACGAACAGCCAATGCCGGAAATCTTCAAGGCCCGGTGCGGGGGGATGGCCAGCTCATAACAGGCGCGGACAATCGCCGCGGTCACACTGTCATGGCCGCAACCGGCGCACAGGGTCGACATGTTGCCTTCATAATCAGCGCGGGCATGGCCGAGCGCATTCAGAGGTTCATTGTGGCGACGGATTTTCGGTTTAACGAAGGAGGTCATGCGATCTTCCTCACTTTCAGCCGCTGCATCAGCGCCTCATAGACAGTTTTGTAATTCAAAGGCTCACCGGAATAATGTAGCACGGAGCTGAGCTTTTCGCGCGGCACTTTGGTTTCGGTCAGCAGCAGGTTGAGCAATTGTGCATCGCGGTTTTGCTCGACCACATAGACATGGTCATGCGCCTGAATGAAATCCTCAACCTCGTCGGCGAAAGGGAACCCCCGTATGCGCATATAGTTGACCGCAACGCCATCCGCGTCCAGCCGGGTCTGGGCTTCCTGGACCGCTGCGTTGCTTGAGCCGATGGCAATGACGCCATATCGCGTCGGCGTGCTTGCCGATTGAACGATTGGCTGAGGCACAGCGGTTTTCGCGCTTTCAACCTTGCTGCGCAGACGGTCGACCACTTCCTGATATTCATGACCCAGCTCTGTGTATCTGCCATGTTTATTGTGACCGGAACCGCGCAGAAAGTAAGCGCCTTTCGGGTCGGTGCCGGGCAGGGTTCGATATGGAATATGGTCGCCATCAACATCGAGATAGCGCGAGAAGGATTCCATCTTTTCGAGATCGTCCTTGCTCAGCACTTTGCCGCGATCCGGCACATAGGCCTCGTCCCAGGTCAGCTCGTCGACCATCCAGTCATTCATGCCAATGTCGATATCAGACAAGAAGAAGACCGGAGTCTGGAACCGCTCAGCGAGATCGAATGATTGCGCTGCAAACGCGAAACACTCATTCGGATCGGCAGGGTAGAGAACAATGTGTTTGGTATCGCCATGCGAGGCATAAGCCGTCGTCTGGATATCGCATTGCTGGGTCCGGGTCGGCATGCCGGTCGATGGGCCGGTGCGCTGAATATCGCAGAAGACGACCGGGATTTCAGTGAAATAGGCATAGCCGATCCACTCACTCATCAGCGAGATGCCGGGCCCTGACGTTGGCGTGAACGCGCGGGCGCCATTCCACGCAGCACCGATGATCAAGCCTGCCGCGGCGAGTTCATCTTCCGCCTGAATGATGCAGAATTTATTCTTACCAGTTTCAGGATCGACCCGCAGCTTTTTACAATATTTGACAAAGCCATCCATCAGCGAGGTAGATGGCGTGATCGGGTACCAGGCGCCAAAGGTGGCGCCCGCATAGACACAGCCGAGTGATGCGGCCGTGTTGCCGTCAATCATCACCTTGCCTTTGGTCTTGTTCAGCGGCGCCACGCGGAAACGCAGCGGCGTTTCGTAATTGGCTTTGACATAATCATAGCCGAGCTTCACAGCCTGCATATTGCTGTCAATCAGCTTGGCTTTGGCCGCGAATGTCTCTTCGATCAGCGAGCGAATGACGTCCAAATCGATATCAACCAGGGCTGCGACGGCGCCAACATAGGCCATATTCTTCATCAGAATGCGCGACCGGGCGGCTTTCACCACTTCATTGCACATTTGCATCAGCGGAACGCCAATCACTGTAACATCGGGCCGGCTTTCCAGCTGGGGCCGAGGCCAGGTTGAGTCGTAAAGCAGAATACCGCCCGTGCTGAGCTCTGCCAGGTCCTGATCATAGGTCGCCTGGTTCATCGCTACCATCATATGCACATCGCCAGAGCGCCCGGTATGGCCGTCGCCTGAGACGCGGACTTCATACCAGGTGGGCAAACCTTGAATGTTGGATGGGAAGACATTCTTGCCCACCACCGGAATGCCCATCCGGAAAATGGACTTCATCAACAAGCCATTCGCACTGGCCGATCCGGTGCCATTGACCGTGCCGATCTTGATCACGAAGTCGTTCAATCCTGGTCCGCTCATATCAGGCCTCGCTGAGTTCACGTTGCTCGGCGGCGTGGTGAATTTCGATCACGCCTTCTTTCATATCCCACGCTGATGTCGGGCAGCGCTC
>JBCCDZ010000149.1:0-7761 GCA_039030525.1 Pseudomonadota bacterium
ACAAAGTCGTCGTATTGAATATTCAGTGGTGGTAATGGGGACGGTTGTCCGTTGGCTAAAGCCGGATAGAGTAGCTCCAGCTCGCGCATAAACACGTTGCGCGACCAGGCATCAAAGGCCAACTTCACTAAAATAGGGTGGATGCAGACGTCGGTCCGCAAAACGAGATTTGACGGCTTAAAATATTCACGGAGGAAAATATGACGCTAGGAAGAAAACTGGTCTTTAGTGCGTCGCTCGCAGCCATGATGGCTGGCGGTGCGGCAATCGCGCAGGACCAAGACAGTGGCGAAGAGCTACGTCAAAACACAGTGACCGTAACAGGGTCTTTCATCGCGGGTACGCCAGAAGATGCGGCCCTGCCGGTTGAAGTCTTCAGCGCCGAAGATCTGCAAGAGATCGGTGCCCCATCAATAAATGAAATTCTGCGGAACCTACCTGCAGCGCAAGGTTTGATCGGTGAAACCAATCAGTTCGACACGCGTGGTGGCCAAGGTAACGAAGGTGTCACGGCGATCAACTTGCGCGGCCTTGGGTCCGCGCGGACGCTGGTTCTGTTCAATGGCAAGCGCCATGTCAGTTCTGGCACGATCGGTACGGATGTTGGCTTTTTGCCACTTGGTGCCGTGCAGCGGGTTGAAGTCCTGAAAGATGGCGCAGCGGCGCTTTACGGGTCTGATGCAATCGGCGGCGTTGTGAACTTTATCACTCGCGACGATTTCGAAGGCATCGAGCTTCGCGGATCTTATTCCGCCATTCAAGACTCAGATGGCGAGTATGAGATAGGCGCGACCGCGGGTTGGGGCAATGATGATGGCACCGTCAATCTGATGGGTACGATTGAGTACGGCCATCGTAGTGAACTTCAAATCCGTGACCGTGATTGGGCGATCCGCACGTTTGCCGAGAATCCACAAGGCGGAATTTCATCCATCGGTAACCCGGGTACATTCATCCCGGCCCTGACGGGCGGGTTCTTCCCGGACCCGAACTGTGCCGCATTGGGCGGCGTGGCAGATGCTCCTCCATTCTGCCGGTTCCAGTTCACACAGTTCGATAATCTGATCGAAGATACTGATACGCTCAAACTGTTCGGTGTTGCGACGTTTGACATTGGCGAACAGGAGCTTCGTCTAGAAGCTGCCTATGGTGAAGTTGATATCCCTGAGTGGAACACCTCTCCGGCCTATCCGCCTCAAGCACTGACTGGTGCTGACCGTCTGGTACTGCCAGACCACCCAGGTCGGATTGCGTTCTTCGCAGACAACCCAACCTTCGCGGCAAACTTTGGGGCGGCTGAGCCGATCCTGTTCTGGGGTCGTTATACCGGTGTTGGCGGCGTGAATGGCGGACAGCCTGAAGTTGCTCAGCGTTTGACCGAACAACAACGTTTCGGCGCGCAATTGTCAGGTCCGCTGTTTGATGGCGCTGTCGATTATGAGTTGTCGGTAAACTACTCGGTCCGTGATCGTGAGTTGAACGGCTTTAACGACATGTCGGTTCAGAATTCTGCCTTCGCCCTGCGCGGGCTTGGTGGACCAAACTGTGACCCAGCGACGGGCACACCGGGCGTCGGGCCGTGTGAGTACTATAACCCATTCTCGAATGCGATTGAATTTTCAGCGATCACTGGCGAGGTAAACCCATTCTTCGACCCAACCGTTGCGAACTCTCCGGAGTTGCTCGCTTGGCTGACGGATCGCGGTTCATCCGTCACGACAAACGAACTCTTGGTCACCGATCTGATCTTCTCTGGCGACACCAAGTGGTCACTGGGCGGTGGTACAATCGGTTATGCGGTTGGCTTCCAAGCACGGAATGAGTCGTTTGAGTTCGATATTACGGACAATTACAATCTCAACATCAATCCGTGTCCGTTCAACAATCCGGCAGCGGTCACACTCGGGCTGACAGCGTCACTCGATTGCGGCGACGGAACAACCGGTCTGTTCGCCTTCCTCTCAGGCAGTGTTCCAAACAATCTTGAGCGCACGGTTTATGGTAGCTTTGTTGAATTCAATCTGCCGTTCAGTGACCGGTTCAATGTCCAAGTCGCAGCGCGGTTCGAGGATTATGGCGAGTCCGATGGCGGATCGACTTTCGATCCCAAGATCGCCGCGAAATATGATGTAACCGACAACCTCGCCCTGCGCGGTTCGATCTCAACCACGTTCCGTGGGCCAACCCTGGAAAGCCTTCGTGGACGAACAACATCGCTGGCATTTGTTGCGCCAACCACGGCGTTTAAGGCGATCGACACCGTCGGTAACCCAGACCTTGAGCCTGAAACAGCTCTGGCCACCAATTTCGGTGTCCTGTTTAGTCAAGGCGGGTTCACTGGATCACTCGACTATTGGCGCTTCGATTTTGAAGATCCATTCCAGCTTGAGTCGGAAGGCCAGATCGTCAACGCCTTCATTGCGAACGGGTGTGCTGATGGTGGTGCAGGTGTCGGAACCCCGACATGTGACTCGCTGCGGGCACAAGTGCTTCCAGTGGGAACGGCTCCTTCCGGCATTCAGCGGATTTCACGCCAAATCATCAACGGTGCTGATCTGGTCACAGACGGTATCGATTGGTCAGCTGAGTATGCTTGGGACGCCAGCAATTATGATCTCGCGATTGGTACGCAAGGGACGTATACGCTCAGCTATGAGTCTGATGACTTCTTGAACGCCGACGGTGTTCAACTTGCGGAAGGCGGTGACTTTGTCGGCTTCCTCAACGAAGGAACGCCGTTCCAGACCTTGGTCGAAATGCAAGGCAGTGTTTATGCGCGTGCTCAACGTGACAATCACACATTGACCTACAACCTGCGCTATGTGTCGTCGTATGACGACGCGATGCCATCGACCCCTGATCTGGGCAAGATTGATAGCCATGTCACACATGACGTGACTTACAATCTGAACCTGTTTGATGGTTCTACTCGTCTGTCAGCATCGGTCTTCAATCTGACCGATGAGGATCCACCATTTGCGTCAACCGACTTGAACTATGACGCCTATGTGCACAGCGGATTTGGCCGGATCATCAAGGTTGGTATTGTTCAGCAATTCTGATCGCACAGATCAAATCGAAACGAGAAAGGGCGACCATTTTGGTCGCCCTTTTTATGTCTGCGTCGGTTTAAGGAATGTCCTGGAGCTTAATTCAGTCCTTCGCGCCCAATCGCATAGAAGCGTTCGCGGCGTTGCACTTTCAGCTCTTGCTCGCTGAGCTCCAGCAAAGCCTGCAAGGCTTTATCAATCGCTTTACCCGCGGCCTTCATCGCTTTTTCGGGCGCGCGATGGGCGCCGCCGACCGGCTCTTTCACGACGCCGTCGACAACCTTCATCTTCTTCAAGTCGCCTGCGGTGATCTTCATCGCCTCGGCGGCATCCTTGGCCTTGGCGGCGTCGCGATACAGGATCGAAGCGCAGCCTTCCGGCGAGATCACCGAATAGATGGAATGCTCCATCATCAGGACATGATTGGCTGCTGCAATCGCGATCGCGCCGCCAGAGCCGCCTTCGCCAATAATCAGAGAGATCATCGGCACTTTCAGTGTCAGGCAGCGCTCTGTTGAGCGGGCAATGGCTTCGGCCTGACCGCGCTCTTCGCCAGCTTTGCCTGGAAACGCGCCGGCGGTGTCGACAAAAGAAATCACTGGCAGGCCAAATCGATCAGCGAGGTCCATCAAACGCACCGCTTTGCGATAGCCTTCAGGGTGCGCCATACCGAAATTGTGCTTCAACCGGCTTTCCGTCGTACGGCCTTTTTCGTGGCCGATTACGACGACTGATTGTCCGTTAAAATTCGCCAGGCCGCCAATCACGGCCTCATCATTGCCGAACACGCGGTCACCTGCGAGCTCCTGAAAGTCTTCAAACAGGACTTCGACATAATCGGTACAGTGTGGACGTTCCGGATGCCGGGCGACCTGCGTTTTGCGCCAGGGATTGAGCGACGCATAGGTGTCTTTCAGCTGCTTAGCGGCTTTGTCCTTGAGCTTTTTCAGCTCATCATTGATTTGCGGGCCGCCTTCCTGGGCGGCGACGGCTTCAAGCTCGGCGATCTTGGTTTCAAGCTCAGCGAGCGGCTTTTCGAAGTCGAGATATGTTGTAACCATGCCGCCTAAATAGCGGGGCTTCGCTCAAATCGCTAGCTTTTTTAGGTTTCGGGGCTGTAACGTTCAAAGATCAGCATCGGCTCGCCTTTATAATCCGAGCTCTCAAAGTCCTGATATCCGAGCTTCTGGGCGACCCGAATAGAGGCCGCATGGTCCGGTTCAATGATACAGACTGACCGACCTGGGTGATGTTGATCCAACCAGTCATGTGTCGCGGTCAGCGCCTCTGTCGCATAGCCTTTGCCCCAATGCCTGCGGGCAAATACCCAACCGGCTTCTGGGTAACCGGATATGTCTGGCGTCATGCCGCGTTGATAGTCTGCAAATCCGGTGTCGCCGACAAAATCGCCGGTTTCGCGCTCGCGAACGGTCCAGGGACCATAGCCCAGCAAATCCCAAAATCCGGCATTGCGTATCAATGTGAGCCAGGAATCCTGACGATCGCGGGTCTGTCGACCGATATAGCGAACCACGTCTTCATCCGCCCAAGTCGCCGCGAATGCCTCAAAGTCAGATAGTTTTGGCGCGGATAAGACCAGCCGCGCAGTTTCAAGCGTCGGCGCGCTCAAGCCTGTTCTTTCATTTGGGCCAACATTTTTCCCATCGCCGCATGCACGGTTTGCATCGCCTTTAGCGGTCGGACCATGACTTTGAAATCGGTGATTTTGCCGGCTTCGTCCCATTCGATCATGTCGATGCCATTGACCTGGATGCCATCCATCTCGGTCTCGAATTCGAGCACGGCTTTGTCGCCGCAATCAAACACATTGGTATATTTGAACGTGCCATTGCCAAGCGTGTTGCCGGCGGCAGAGAGGTAAGCAAATGTAATCGCCTTGCCTTCTTGCGGTGTGTGCACAACCGGGCTGCGAAACACGACATCATCATGCAGCATCTCAAGCAGCAGCGATTTGCTATGGCCGTCCATCATATAGTCGAACCAGTTTTGCAGATTAGGCTGGTAGCCGGTCAGGGGCACATCATGTTGGTTTGCCATCGGGCGTTCTCCGCTTTTTTGAAAAGGTGAACGCCCGATGGCGATTTGTCCAGATCTGCCTCAGAGGAAGAGGGCCGCGGCGGCATCCGGGAAAAAGGCGAAGAAGCCGCCAATGCCGAACGCTGCCACGCTTATTCCCCACAAGGTCCAGCTGATCCGACGCAGCCGTGTACAGGCCCGCGCTTTCACCGGATCCACGGGACAGGGCAGGGAACGGGCATGCCATTGCCAGGCCCCGGATGCCGCCAGCACGAGGCCTGTCACACCGAACACAATGCCCTTATTGGCGCCGAACCAGGTGATGCCCGGAACTGCGCCAATCACGCCTGACCAAACTGCGCCCATGCCGACCATGACGAGCATGGCAGGCAAGGCGCAACAGATCAGCGTGGTTGCGGAGGTAAACAAAGCCAGCGTCGCAGGGAGGACGCTCGGGCTTTTCACCTCATCCTGAACCGCGCTCATATGGAGTCGCGTGCAATCGAGACAAGATCATAGCCGGATGTCTTGACCAGCTCTGCGACCCGGGCGTCGCTGATCTCTGTGCCAGATTTCAGCGTGAAGTGGATTTCGCCGTTGTCGAGATCGACATGAACGTTTTCCACCGCATCTTCCTTGCCGAACACTTTGGTCACGGCGCGGGCGCAGAAGTCACAAACCATGCCATTCACCTTGACTGTGACCAGGGTTTGGGCGGATTGAGCCGTCGCTGCGGCCGGTTCATTTTCAGCCATTGCGGTTGGCGTTGCGATGGTCATGAGCGTTGCCGCGAGGGCGATATATAGAAGTTTCATCTGTCCTGTTCCTTTCTAAAAACGGACTATCCAGTTCAGCATCAGCTCTTCAGATTCGGGTGTATACCCGATTTCGAGCAACTGAACGTCATAGAAAAAGCGCACCAGCGGCGTCACCGTGGTGGGCGTTTCGGCTTCGGGTTGATTTTCAACTTGCAGCATCAGCCAGGTGTGCAAATCGCCATAATCGCCAATATAAGGCGCCACGCCGATCCGCGCCGATTGCCGTGCATCCTGGGTGAAGCCAAGATCATAGGCGCGGCCTTCATATGATGCGAACCAGCGCCGCGTCTCCCAATCGGCACCCACCCCGATAAAGCCCGCTGCCTCGACATCGGCGCCATCTCCGAACGGGTCAGCTTGGCCAGCCGCGGCTTTGAAATAGAGATTGGCTTGCGAGCCGGGCCGGTTCCAACGCTTGACCAGGCGATTGTACTGGATGCCTGTAAAGTGCCAGTCAGCCTCCCAGTTTCGCTCGGAATAGAGTCCGATCGAATCTTTGAAGGTTGGCGAGTAGTGCACATGTAGCGATGACATATCGCCATTATTCATCTGCATCACTGTCCACCCGCTCGGATAAGAGACCGGTCGGGCGTCCGCAAACTGAGTTGACCACGCAAAGCCAATCGCAAGCGCAACGCCTGCATATTGGATGCTTTTCATGATTTAAAATCCTTGTTGAGTTGATCCTTAAACGAAAGGATCAGGCGCGCGGCGGCGGCGGCTCATACTCAAGCAATATACTGTTGGCCGTATCCGGCATCGGGATCGCCCAAAGCGTCAGGCCCGGGATGGGTTGGTTCAGCGTTGGGGCATCTGTTGTCACCCCGTTGCCGAGCAGCGCGGCGCAGCAACAGCTTTGTGTATCATGATGCTGTGGGGCGTCTTCGCTGTGCTCCACCATCATCATATGATCGTGGCATGGCATATCAGACATCATCTCGTGCGCGGCTTGCGGTTCGAAATCCATCTTCAGATCACAAGGTTGCGCAACAGCCTCAAACCCGAGGGCGAGGGCAGCGATCAGCCAAAGACAAGATGTAACAGCGCGAAGCATGGGCTTCATATAGGCGCTTGGGCTAAAAACCGCAAACGTACAGCGCCGAGTGCCGCGCGATCAATCTTGGCGCGCGGCCTTCTCCTCGAGGCCAGAAATGCCTTGGCGTTTGCGCAGCGCCTCTGCCACGCTGTCCAGGTTGACGCCTTTTGCGCGGAGGCCAACCATCATGTGATATAGCAAGTCAGCCGCTTCAGAGGCGCTTTCGCTTTTGCCTTGCGCCGCCAGAGCTAAAGCCAGTTCGGCGCCTTCCTCAGCGATCTTCTTGCCGCAATGCAAAGGACCTTTGGAGAGAAGCTTCGCGGTATAGGAGTCTTTCGGATCGCCGTCCGCGCGCGCATCGATCGTCTTGGCGAGATGGCTGACCATATCTGCCAGCGATTGGGTGTTTCCGAGGGGCGTTTTGGACATAGTATAGACCTCCTAGACCGGTCGAACCGGCGCGCCAGCCGCGGAAAGCGCGGCGCGGGCCTGTTCTAGACTGACTTCACCAAAATGGAAGATCGACGCGGCAAGCACCGCATTTGCGCCTGCTTCGAGGATGGCAGGTGCGAGGTCTTCAGCGCTGCCGGCGCCGCCACTGGCAATCACCGGAATCGTCACGGCATCAGTCACGGCTTTGGTCAGCGGCAGATCGAAGCCGGATTTGGTGCCATCCTTATCCATACTGGTCAGCAGAATTTCACCAGCGCCTTTTGATTGCGCCAGCTTGGCAAATGCGACGGCATTGATGCCGGTCGGTTTGCGCCCGCCATGCGTGAAGATTTCCCAATCATCGCCGGTCTTGCGGGCATCAATCGCC
>JBCCDZ010000150.1:0-7759 GCA_039030525.1 Pseudomonadota bacterium
GGATTGCGCGATCACTTGTCCGCCAAAGACCCGCTGATTGGTCTCGTTTTCCGGGCTCTGGCCGCGGAAAAGATCAACCTCAAGACGTTCGAGGTCCATCAAATGTAGCAAATCGCCAACAGGATCAGACATTTTCAGACCCCATTCGGAATAATTATTGCTGCGCACGGTGTAACAGCTATGCCAGATACTGGAAACGTCGGCACTTACAACCTAGGTGTCGTAAAGAAAACAGTGGGTTGGACACGAAAGGCGCGTAGAATGGGGTTTGTTGAAACCATTAGGCGGGAAGCGAACACGCTTCTCACTTTGCAACGAGTAAAGAAATGGACCGGTGATATCGCCCCGGACTCCGCCAATCTTGTTGCTGATGATTTTGAATCCGTCGTCGACAAATACCCCAATAATGTTGCGTGGCGCTTTGAAGGTCAGCTGACGACCTATTCGGAAATGGACGCGCTGGCCAATAGAATGGCCAATTGGGCCCTGGGATTGGGCCTTCAGACAGGCGACGCAGTGGCGCTGTTTATGGAGAACCGGCCCGAATATGTTTCAATCTGGTATGGCCTGGCCAAGATCGGTGTCGTGGTCGGTCTGATCAATCACAACCTCACGGACAAAGCCCTGGCGCATTGTGTTAACATCGCTGACGCCAAGCTGATCATTACCGGGAGCGACCAAGACGAGGCCATTCGCAGCGCTGAAGGTCTGTTTGAAGGCGACCCGAAGATCTGGTCGTATGGCGGCAAAGAAGGAAATGACCTCGCTGCCGCGTTGACTGGCGCCTCTGACAAGCGCCCAACGCGAGAGCACCGAGCGCATCTTCGCGGCAAGGATATGTGCCTTTACGTCTACACGTCTGGCACGACCGGTCTGCCAAAGGCGGCACGCCTGACCCAAGCCCGCACGCAAGGCATGATGCGCTCTTTCATCGGCACCAATAAGATCACATCGCGCGATCGGGTCTATATTACGCTGCCACTTTATCACGGCACTGGCGGCTTATGCGGTGTCGGCCAGGCCTTGATGACGGGCGCCAGCGTCATTTTACGCAAGAAATTCTCAGCCAGTCAGTTCTGGGATGATGTCACCGATCAAGGCGCGACGGCCTTCGTTTATATTGGCGAACTTTGCCGATATCTGGTCAATTCACCATCGCACCCCAAAGAGCGCGCGCACAATCTACGCACCGGCTTTGGCAATGGCCTTCGGCCCGATATCTGGGAAGAATTCCTGACGCGTTTCGACATTCCACATGTCTGTGAGTTTTACGGCTCTACGGAGGGCAATGTCAGCTTTCTCGGTTTTGACGGTAAGACCGGGGCCGTCGGGCGTATCCCGAGTTATCTCGAAAAGAGCGTTTTCGGTCACGTCGCCTTCGTGAAGTTCGATATCGTTGAAGAAGAACCGATCCGAGGCAATGACGGATTTTGCATCAAAGCCGCGCCAGGCGAACCGGGCGAGGCGATAGGCAAAGTCGGTGACGATGCACGGACCCGCTTCGAAGGCTATAATGATGCCGCCGCGACGAAAAAGAAAATCCTGCGCGATGTCTTCGAAGAAGGTGATATGTGGTTCCGTACCGGCGACCTCCTGTCCAAGGATGAGCTTGGTTACGTTTATTTTGTTGACCGGATCGGTGACACGTTCCGGTGGAAGGGCGAAAACGTCTCGACCAATGAAGTCGCCGAATTTGTCGCCAGAGCGCCCGGCATCGCAACAGCGAATGTCTATGGCGTATCAATCCCGGGAACGGACGGTCGAGCCGGCATGGCCGCAATCACGACAAAGGGTGATGTCGACTTTGACAACCTGTACGACTGGCTCAGCGAGCATCTGCCGAAATATGCCATTCCCGTCTTCATCCGAATCCAAAAAGATGCGGAAACCACAGGCACATTCAAATATCGCAAAGTCGAACTCGTCAAAGAAGGATTTGACCCTGAGACCGTCGACGAACCGCTTTGGTATTTTGATCCTGACACCCATAAATACGAACCATTGACCGCGGATGCGCATGAGACCATTCGGTCCGGCGCGGTCAAGTTCTGATGCGCTGGAGCGTCGCCTTCGCCGCAATTGCGATAGCGGGATGCAATGATGGCAGCCCTGCATCACCGAGCGCCGAATATTTCGAGCGACTAACTCAGCTTTGCGATGGACAAGCCTATGCCGGACGCCTGGTTAGCAATGATGCCGCCGACGCTGACTTTGACGGTGTGGACATGACGATCGGTCCCGCCAGCTGCAGTGGACTCGTGGTTCGAGTTCCATTCAGGGTCGGCGAGGACCGCTCGCGCACCTGGGAAATAACGCGCACCACAGATGGCATTCGACTGAAACATGATCATCGTCATCGCGACGGAACTGAAGATGTGCTGACGCAATATGGCGGTGATAGCGACGGCGCGCTCACAATCTCTCGACATGATTTCCCTGCAGATCAGGAAACCAAAGACTTGTTTGTGCGTGAAGGAATTGAAGTCTCAACGCAAAATACGTGGTCAGTTGAGATCGAACCCGGAGACATGTTCGCTTACCAAATGAGTCGTCCAAATCGACTATTCCGCGTTGAGTTTGATTTGACAAAACCGACAACCATGCCACCCCCTTCCTGGGGCGAAGCGCCCGTCGAATGAGCGAGACGGATACTGCCAAAGGTCGTGTTCTGATCATCGCAGGGTCGGACAGTAGCGGCGGCGCGGGCATTCAAGCTGATTTGAAGGCCGTCACCATGCTGGGCGGTTACGCTATGACCGCGATCACGGCGATCACCGCTCAAGACACAACCGGCGTGCATGGCGTGTGGCCTGTCGCGTTAGATGCGGTGACGCAGCAAATGTGTGCGTGTCTGACCGATATCGGCGCAGACACAATCAAGACCGGAATGCTGGGATCCGCGGAACTGGTAGATCAGGTGGCAGAGACTATCGACGCGCTTGCCCGCGACGTACCGCGGATTATCGACCCTGTCATGATTGCAACCTCCGGCGATCGCTTGATTGACGACAAAGCAGTGAGCGCAATCGCCTCGGCCCTGATCCCAGCATCGATTCTCGTGACCCCGAATGCACCAGAAGCCGAGGTTCTGACGGGCAAAGCGGTAGATGGCATTAACGGCCAGCGGCGCGCGGCTGAAAAACTGCTTGAAAGTGGCGCCAAGGGCGCGCTGGTCAAAGGTGGGCATATTCCAGGCGCCGTCATTCAGGATGTTTTACAGACTGAACATGGAGAATGGATTTTCGAGAGCGCGAGAATCGAAACGCATTCGACACATGGAACCGGGTGCACCCTGGCTAGCGGCTGCGCGGCTTTGCTGGCACAAGGCCAAAGTATCGTTGAAGCGGTAGAAGCCGCGCGGGATTATTTGCATCAGGCGATACAGCACGCACCCGGCCTCGGAAAAGGGCACGGCCCGATCGCCCACAATTGGCCGATCACGTCCGCGAACGACTGATCAGCAGGACTGATCGATCGCTTAGAAATCATGGTTTGTGTCAACGCACCGCCTGTGACAGCTATCGTGCCCCAGACAGGAGGCCATGATGGCGACCATTCCATTCGCGCAAATCGATGCATTCGCAAGTCAGCCTTTTGAAGGCAATCAAGCCTGTGTGATGCCCCTCGAAGCCTATTTGTCGGACGCGACGCTGCAGAGCATTGCAGCGGAAAACAACGTGGCGGAGACGGCCTTTATCGTTCCCGTCGGCGAACATATCTGGGAGTTGCGCTGGTTTACGCCAACGATCGAAGTACCGCTATGTGGCCATGCGACTTTGGCGGCTGGACATTACCTCTACGAACAAGGCGGGTTCGACGGTGACAGGATCACTTTTCGAACGCGTCAGTCAGGCGAGCTGTTTGTATCGCGCCTGCATGATGGTCGACTCGAAATGGACTTTCCATCGCAACCGGTGCGCGAAGTTACGCCAGATGCCGCGATCAGCGCTGCCTTCGGAACACCGCCCGCGCGTGCATTTGTCGGACCATGCTATGTTGCACTTTATGAAAGTGCTGCGGATATTGTTGCGCTCGAGCCAGACCTGGAGCGCCTGAAAACACTAGGCACCAGTGACGGCAAGTGGGGGCTTGGAAATTTTGGCTGTCTCGCTCTGGATGGAGCAGACGTCGATGTCACCAGCCGGTTTTTTGCCCCCGGGAGTGGCATCCCCGAAGACCCGGCGACCGGGTCCTGGCATTGTGTGATCGCGCCATTAGTGGCGGATGTGTCTGGCAAGTCCGAGGTGGCTTGTTTCCAGGCCTATCCAGGGCGCGGCGCTCGAATTGAAACGCGGCTCGAAGGCGATCGGGTTAAGCTGCGCGGACGCAGCGTCACGGTCATTGACGGGGTGTTCAGGCTTTAGCCGCAATAATGGCAGGCCCGCGCTGAGACAGCCATACTCCGCCAAGAATCAGGATGAAGGCCAACACGGCGTTCCAGCTCTGCACCTCCTGAAATGCAACATAACCGACAACCGCCGAAAAGACCGGAATCGTATAGCCGGTCATCGACAAGAAAGTGGCGCTGGTGCGCTGAATCAGCATCATATACAGGACCGATGCCATCGCGGTTGGAGCAATGGCGAGACCGATGACGCCTGTCACCGCGCTCGCTGACGGCGTCAGCGTGGCAAAGTCAACGAAAAGCAATAAAGGCCACGACGCGACGGCGCCGAAACACAGAAATCCGGCCGCGAACACGAATGGTGGAATGTCTCGGGCATAGCGTGCCGTGATGGTCGACAGCGCATAGAATGCGGTGGCAGTCAGGCATAATGCCTGCGCGAAAACACTGGCCGACCCGAAAGATGATATCGCCCCAGGCCCAAATAACACCGCGACCCCGAAAAACCCGACTGCGACGCCGCCGGCCTTTCGTATCGTGATGCGATCATCTCGAAACAGGACGTGCGCCATCACCGAGACGAAAAGAGGCGCCGCCGCGACGTACAGCGCCGCTAAGCTCGAATCCACAGTTTGTTGGGCATTGGTGATGAGCAGAAAGGGCGCTGTCGTGCCAACAACGCCCATGATAGCCATTGCAAGCCAGCTTTTCCAGGCGCGGAATGATGGCCAGGATTGACGACTTATACCCGCCACAAACAATAGTACGATCGCGCCTGCGGTCAGGCGAACTGGAATAATAAACTCTGGAGGAAAGCCAAATTCCGGTGCGGATTGACTGACAGCAATACGTGTAAAGCCATAGGCTGACCCCCACAGCGCGGTCAGAGCAGCAAAGATTATCCAATCTGTCGAAGTCCGGTGAACGCGCGCCATTACAGGCCTGCACTAATGTCCCCGAACCACAGGTCAAGGCAGGAAACTTCAAATAAACGGATCGCATAATTCAAATATACAGAATATATTATAAGTTGATAAATCGTTCTATACTTACTTTTGGTTGCTTTTTGTGTATAGGCGACAACTGTTGGATATTTTTGACTACATCATCATT
The DNA here is from genome assembly GCA_039030525.1 of Pseudomonadota bacterium. Taxonomy (GTDB): domain Bacteria; phylum Pseudomonadota; class Alphaproteobacteria; order Caulobacterales; family Hyphomonadaceae; genus Henriciella. The sequence continues at coordinate 5,459 of JBCCDZ010000150.1, forward strand.
GGTAAAAATATAGACAGTCTCGCATTTGCGGATACGATTCTCGTTGGCAGCGACGCCACGATCGCGATCATTGACGACGAGAAAGCAATGAATCGACTGCGCTGCGACATGGCCACATTTCAATATAGCCGAGTGCCGGATGAGAGTGTTGGTATTGGTTCTTACACATTTGAAGATTGGCGTACCGCAAATCATCAAACCAACGAAAAGAGCCTAGATCGCGCAGCTGACCTTCAAGCTTATCTGAGCCACGTTTTGGATCACGTCATATTGCCATCGAAACGCGTGCAGGTATTCGATCGGGTCGAGCATTTTGGGAGCGGTCGCATTAAATCCATCGAGACCGGAAACGTCCGCGACCTGTTGGCGCGCTGCTCTATTGTCGACGCTACTCGGCTCCCGAACAATTTCTGCAAATCATTCATACCCTGCTTTTCTATCGCTCCCGGCGTGCAGGTTGTGCGTCCATTCAACCTGGATACCGCGTTGAATTCCAGCACGATCGCGGTTGATACGTTCTGCGTCCTTGGCGGTGGTCGAACCGGAACTGAAATGGTTTTGACCTTGCTAGATCGAGGTGTGCCGAGCCGAAAAATTCGATGGGTAAAGTCGCGCGAGCCGTGGATGTTGGCCTTGGCGACCAAATCTGAGCGCGCGCAATCATTGAGTGATCAAAACGCCATTCAGCAGGAATGCCTTAAGGCCATGGCATATGCGCAAAATCCGGAAGACCTGTGCTTGCGACTGGAAAACCTTGGCGTCATCGTGCGGACGTCTGTTGGTCAATCGCCCAGCTGTTTCCTGCCCCACATGGTCACACATCTCGATGCGGAACGTCTGCGCCAAGTATATCACGTTATCCGCAAGGGGCACGTGCATGCGATCACTGAAATTGGCATGGTGCTTAGTCGCGGGGTCGTGCCGATGCCTGGAAAAGCCCTCTATCTAGATTGTACCGGAGATGAAAGCACCAGGAGTCCGCCTAGCCCGGTGTTCCAAAAAGGCCGTATTAATTTGGCCGAAATTCGATTGTGCCATCCGAGCTTTAGCGCAGCCATCATCGCCGCCATAGCGCTTCAGGACCTTTCCATAGAAGAGAAAAACAAGCTCAGTGTGCCGATGATGGGGCATCACGTTGCGAATCTGTTTTTGACCAGCTTGCTCAATCAGCATGCCTGGTTTCATGACGATAACTTGCGCACCTGGCTCGCGGACTGTCGTCTGGACTCCTGGATGCAAACATCTGCGCGACGCTTGAATGCATCTCCACGCATTCCGCAGGATCTCAGCACCATTCGGAAAATACTCCCGCGAGCGATCATCAATCTGGAATCCATGATCCAGCAGGGCAGCGCCCCAGCCCAGCAGATTATTTAGTGCACCGTGTCCGAGCCATTCGCAAACAGAAGACGGGCCTGCTGGACCCAGTCCTCACGCGCGACGCGGCCTTTGAATGCGAGATAATCATCCACCCAGTGCGCTTCGTCCGACGACCAATCGGCAATCTGCTTGTAATGATAGATGCCAAGCTCGTTTAATCGTTTTGAGAGCTTCGGACCGATTCCTTTGATCCGGGTCAAGTCATCGGCTTTGCCGGCTGGAGCGACCAGCGTGATTGGCCGACGTTCGACATCTTCCCGCGGCGCGCTCGGACTGGTCTTCGCAGTGAGGCCACCCGCCTGACGTTGCAATTTGTCAAACCAATCGACCAAAGCTGATCCTGTCATACTGTGCGGCACGTTCATCCAAGCGGGATAACTCTCCAGAAGTTGCGCCATATTCTGCCAATGCCGAAGATTCATGTCAGACAGTGATCGCAGCAGCTCACTCGCAAGCGTTTCCGCATCCGCATCCGATGGCGCTGAAGCGGGTTTCGAGCCGCTGAATTGGGACATCATGATTTTGCCTGTCTGTTGTGAGAAATCCACCCAGGTCTGAAGACTGGCTTGCCAATACCCCAATGGTGAAAGAGGCGCCGAATCCTTTGGAAGATCATATTTCGACATGCGAACATCCCTTTATGCTGCAGCGCACAATAACAAGCACAGCGCGCCAGAGCAAGTCCGAGCATTTCCTAAGCGCGCAAACCAGTCTAGAGCCTCTCTATGTCTGCGAATCTAAACGGAAAAGTACTGGTTTTTGACTCCGGAATGGGGGGGTTAACCGTGGCCCGAGAGATACAGGCTCTGGCCCCGTTTATCGCCGTTGATTACGCTGCCGACAGCGGATTTTTCCCATATGGCGAAAAATCAGACATAGCCCTTAAGCAAAGGTTGCCAGAGGTCGCCCAAGCGCTTTGCC
>JBCCDZ010000151.1:0-7712 GCA_039030525.1 Pseudomonadota bacterium
AGGCGTCCTGAGCGAAGAAGTTTCGATCGAAGTTTCAGAGGATGCGTTACGGCGATACAATTTGAGCTTCACTGAAGTCGCACAAGCCGTGCGCCAGTCTTCGCTCAATTCCTCAGGCGGACAGATCCGTTCGAATGTCGGTGACATCTCAATGACCGCGCGCGCATTGGCGGATACAAAAGAACAGTTTGAGCGCATCGTTGTGCGCCAGTCGAACGATCAAGGCACCATTCGCGTTGGCGATATCGCAACCGTCGTGGATGGCTTTATCGACGCTGATCTAGACGCCACGCATAATGGCAGCCCGACAGCCTTTGTCATGGTCGTCCAGCCGGACAGTATGGACATTGTCAACTATGCCAACAATTTCCGCGACTATATTGATCGCGCAAACAATCCAGCGACCGGCATTCTGCCAGATGGTATGCAGATTGAGATTCTATGGGATAATTCCCAGCCCTTCCAGGCGCGCATGGAGCTGATCTCTGAATCAGCTCTGCTCGGCGCCATTCTGGTGATGCTGGTTCTGGTCCTCTTCCTTCGCCCCGTCGTCGCCTTCTGGGTGACCATCGGCATCATCACCGCCTTTGCTGGCGGCATATTGCTGATGCCTTTCTTCGGCGTGTCATGGAATGTCCTGTCGACCTTTGCCGTCTTGTTGGTGATCGGAGTGATCGTCGACGATGCCATTGTGGTGGGCGAAAATATTCACAGGGAGGTCGAAAGCGGAAGACGCGAAGGCGTCGACGCGGCCATTGTCGGGACGCAATTGGTCCTGAAACCGGTCGTATTCGGCGTTATCACGACGATTATCGCGTTCGCGCCATGGGCCTTGTTGACCGGACCGACCCGCGCCTTCACGCAGCAGATTACCTTTGTTGTGATCGCGTCGCTCGTCTTCTCGATCATCGAATGCATGTTCATTCTGCCGGCACACCTCGCGCATATGAAAAAGCAGGACAAGTCGAAGCAGAATGCCCTGGCCCGGTTCCAGCAGCGGATTGCTGATAGCCTGCTCTGGTTTGCCCAAAACATTTACAAGCCCGTGCTCGAATTTGCGCTACGCATGCGCTATGCGACGATCGTCTTCTTTTTCATCGTGTTCGCGTTTGCGATCAGTTTGACGGCCAATCGCATTGTACCGTTCAATTTCATGCCGGAAATTGAAAGCGATCTCGTTCAAGTGACGATTGATATGCCAGAGGGCACACCTTTCTCTCGAACGATGGAAGTTCGCGACCAATTGCAGGCTGGCATCAATTCCGCAGAACGGGAACTAAACGCCAAGTGGAACAATGAAATTCTGCGCAGCGAAGGCGACTATGAAGGCGGTGTTCTGAACGGCGCGTCCGTTGTTGCCTCGAACAGTCAGGTCCAGTCCTGGATTGGTCTTGTACCACCGGAAAACCGACCTGAATTGCTGTCGACGCGCGAAATCTCTGAAAAGATTCGCGAGCTTGTCGGACCGATTCAGGACGCCGAGGAAGTCTCCTTCGACTTTACCGATAATGAGAATGATACAGGCGTGCGCTTCGCCCTCAATCACCCAGACCTGGATCGCTTGCGCGAAGCCTCGGCGGTGGTGCAGGAGAAGCTCGCAACCTATGCGGCTGTGTATGATATTGGCGACAACCTCACCGCTGCTGCAGACGAGCTTCGCATTGAATTGAAGCCCGGCGCCGAAGCGCTGGGGATCACGCTTGCTGAAGTGTCGCGACAAGTCCGCCAGGCGTATTTTGGCGAGGAAGTACAGCGCCTGCCGCGAGACGGTGAAGACGTCCGCGTCATGGTGCGTCTGCCGAAATCAGCGCGTACAGATCTCGACAGTATCGACAATTTGCGCATCCGGACCGCGGATGGACGTGAATTGCCGCTGACCCAGGTCGCAGAGTTTACCTATGCGCCCGGCATCAACCGGATCTTGCGCCGTAACCGGACTCGATCCGTCTCGGTCTTCGCGGATGTTCTAGGCGATGGCGGACGGGGTCAGGTCATGGCCGATATGGATGTCAATTTCTGGCCGGACTTTGAAAAGCAATTCCCGGATGTCGAGCGCGGCGCTGCGGGTGGATTTGAGGAAGAACAACGCTTCTTCACCGAACTCGTTCAACTCGCGATTTTTGCCCTGGCGGCCATGTACATCACCTTGGCGGTTGCGTTCCGGTCATTTGCGCAACCTCTCTTGCTGATGACAGCGATTCCGTTCGCCTTGACCGGCGCTATTCTGGGACATTGGATCACGGGCACGTCTATGGCCATGTTCTCGATCTTCGGGATCGCGGCGGCGGCGGGGGTCGTGATCAATGACAATCTGGTCTTGGTCGATTTCGTCAATCGAAAACGGGAGGAAGGCGTCGGGGCTGTGCAGGCCCTGGTCGATGCCGGTGTGTCGAGATTCCGACCGATCCTGCTGACATCCGTCACGACCTTTGTCGGCATCTTGCCACTGATCGCAGAGCGGTCGATGCAGGCGCAATTCCTCAAGCCGATGGTGATCTCGCTGGGCTATGCCGTGGCATTCGCAATCTTCGTGTCGCTGTTCCTGGTGCCAACGCTATATGCGGTTGGTGTCGAAGTCGGTCGGGTGTTCCGTTGGAGCTGGGGTGGTCGTCCGTATCGCAAGATTGGCGAGTCCTATTCTGGCGAAGTCACCATTGATAGCGAAGAGTTGATCGGCACAAGTGCAGAAACGCCTCGCCCGATGCCTGCGGAATAAGACATAAAAAAATTGGAGCTACGTTCAGGGAGAAACGAATGAAACAGCTTTTGATGGCGGGCGCGGCGGCGTTCGTATTAACCGCGTGCAGTGGTCAGGAAGCCAGCCAAACGGCGGCAAGTGTCGATATCGACACATTGGACAGTGCAGAAGCCGAACGGGTCGTTGAGACCACGTCGCGCGATGATTGGGGCGAGTTTGGCCTCGATCTCTATTCGATGGATAAAACCGTTGAAGCTGGCGACGACTTTTTCCGTCATGTGAACGGCACCTGGTATGACGAGTTCGACATGCCAGCCGACCGGACCCGCTATGGCTCATTCACGCTGCTGCGTGAAAAGTCAGAGCAGCGCGTCAAATTCATCATCGATGATCTCGCAGCGGCGAAGCCGGACCCCGCCACTCTGGAAGGTAAAGTGGCGGCCTATTACAATGCTTACATTGATACCGATGCGATTGAAGCAGCTGGCCTGGCGCCCGCGCAGCTTTATCTTGAGCGTATCCAGGCGATGGAAACCAAAGAAGATCTGGTGCGCCTGTTCGCAGCGACCGGGTTCACGGCGCCAGTTGGCGGATGGGTAGATGTCGATTCCAAAGACACAGAGAATTACATTTTCTATGTCACGCAAGCCGGACTTGGCCTGCCAGACCGCGACACATATCTCACCGATGACGGCAAGAATGTCGAAACGCGCGAAGGCTATGTCACTTATCTGACCTTCCTGCTCGAGCAGGCCGGATATGACGATCCTGCCGAAGCGGCGGGTCGCGTTATGGCGCTCGAGACAGAAATCGCGAAAGCACATTGGGACCGCACAGTCGGACGCAATCGCAATCTGACTTATAATAAGCTCAGCAAAGACGATTTTATCGCCATGGCTGGCGATTTCCCGTTGGCATTGATGCTATCGGAAATCGGGCTTGAAGATCAGAGCCAGTTTGTCGTGCGTCAGGTCCAGCCGGATGCGGCTGAGATTGAAGAACTCGGTCTCACCGAAGACCAGGTTGAAAAGATTTCAGGCGGCGGCATTGCCGGCATTTTTGATGTCGTGAATGCGAGCGCGATAGACGACTGGAAGGCCTATCTCACCGCACATTTCCTGTCAGATCATGCGGCTGTCCTGCCTAAGGCCATCGATGATGCAAGTTTTGAGTTCTACGCCAAGCAATTGCGCGGTCAGGAAGAGCAGCGGCCACGCTGGAAGCGTGCGGTCGGTGCCGTTGAAGGCTCGCTCGGAGAAGCGGTCGGCAAAGTCTATGCCGAGCGTTACTTCCCGACTGAAAACAAGGCCGCGATGGATGAGCTCGTGGCTAATCTGCGGCTCGCCATGACTGACAATCTCAACGAGATTGACTGGATGGGTGAAGACACCAAAGTTCAGGCGCGGGACAAGCTGTCAAAGTTTACGCCCAAGATCGGCTACACCGAAAAGTTTGAAACCTATGACGGTCTAAACGTCGGCGACGGCGCGTTTGAGAACGTCATGGCGTCGAATGCATGGGCGTTTGAAGATATGCTGAGCCAGCTCGGCCAGCCGATCGACAAGACCGACTGGTTCATGCTGCCGCAAACCGTCAACGCCTATTATAGCCCGAACCGCAACGAGATTGTATTCCCGGCCGCGATCCTGCAGCCGCCTTTCTTCAATCTCGAGGCTGACCCGGCGATCAATTATGGCGCCATTGGCGGCGTGATCGGACATGAGATCGGACATGGCTTTGATGATCAAGGGTCCAAGTCTGATGGCGACGGCGTTTTGCGCGACTGGTGGACACCAGAAGACAAAGCCGCCTTTGTCGCGCGCACCGATGCCTTGGTTGGCCAGTATAATGCCTTCTGCCCGCTGGATGACGGCGAGACCTGCGTCAATGGACGTCTTGGCCTTGGCGAAAATACCGGCGATCTGGGCGGCCTGTCCATGTCGTACAAAGCCTATCGTATGAGCCTTGATACTAATGGCGATGGCGACGTCAGCGCAGACGAAGAAGCCCCTGTCCTGGGCGGGTATACGGGCGACCAGCGCTTCTTCATGGCCTGGGCCCAGGCCTGGCGAAACAAGTATCGCGACGAGGCTTTGCGGCAGCAGCTGATCCGCGGACCTCACTCGCCGCCTTATTACCGCGTCAATGGCATCGTGCGGAATTTCGACGAATGGTATGAAGCCTTCGACGTTGGTCCGGACCATGCGCTTTACCTGCCGCCGGAAGAGCGAATTCGCATCTGGTAACTGGCGACACAAGACCAATCCAAAAGGGCGAGCTTTGGCTCGCCCTTTTTTTATTGTCAGAAATTTGCAGAAAAAAAGTCCGTTCACCTATGGTTTGTGCAGCGCACATTGAGGTAAGGTTAATTTCGGGAAAGAAACGACGGGGTGGGTTTATGCCGAAGCCAAAAACGGTGCGCGCTTATTTTGACAGTCTCGAACCACACCAGCATTCAATCGCGATCGCGCTGGAAGATGTTATTAAAAAACAATGGCCACACCTGACCGTGAAGTTGGCTTGGGGCTTTCCCTGCTGGAGCGGAAATGAACGCGTCTTCTCGGTCATCGGGCAAGCCGGTCGTTGCAATCTTCAATTGTGGCAAGGTGCTCAGTTGGCGGATGATTTTTACGACCGGATTGAAGGCACAGGCAAGTCGCTTCGCCACGTCAAAGTGCATTCCGTGGCAGACGTGAATGACGAGTTGATCGATATTATGGATCGCGCCGTGACCATGGATGCGACCGCGCCGCAACGCGTAAGATAGACGCTTTCAGACTGCGGCAGGCTGACGCGCGACAGGGTGTATGCTCGCATGTCGGCGCGAAATGATTTTCTTTCGAATTGGCGGAGGTGGCCATGCTCGAAAGTCTTCTCACCCTCTTACTCGCGCTTTATCTGGCTGATTTTGGATCAGGCCTCGCGCACTGGTTCGTCGACCGATACGGATGTCCAAAATGGCCGATTGTCGGTCCGCACTTTATCGCTCTGACACAGCGCCATCACGATTTCCCGCTTGAAGTGTTCACGCTTTCCGCTTTGCGGCGCAATGGCGGCATATGGGGGTTGGTGATCTTAGCCGCGATGATCTTCTGGGCTCTGGGCGGGCTGAACCCGTTGACGCTAACCGCGCTCTTTATCGGCGCGATGGCGAATTTTATTCATGGCTGGGCGCACAGATCGCGCCGCGCCAACGGGCGCTTGATTGCAGCCCTGCAATATACGGGTGTGCTGCAATCTCGGCGACACCATGCCCGCCATCATCTGAACGACAAGAATAGCCATTTCTGCATCATTACGGATCACATCAATCCGGTTCTAGAGGCGGTGGGATTCTTTCCAGCACTTGAGCGGGCGCTTAGCTGGATGGGTTTGCAACCCTATTGGTGGCAGCGCCAAACCCGGCAACCGATCACGATTTAAGACCAAGAGATGACTTGACGACAGCCCGTCTTCGCCCTCATTTGTTCGCAACTGCACAAAACTGCAAAACTCGAACAAGCTTTAGGAGGGCTTACCATGTCGAACACTGATCCAGTCGTGATTGTTGGAATGGCGCGTACACCCATGGGAGGCTTGCTGGGCGACTTGCAGGCCATGTCAGCGAATGAGCTTGGCGCCATAGCGGTCAAGGCGGCCGTAGAGGAAGCTGGCTTGGGCGCTGATGAGGCGGACGAAATAATCATGGGCAATTGCTTGCCCGCGGGCCAAGGCCAGGCGCCAGCGCGCCAAGCCGGCTTTAAAGCTGGAATGGATAAAGGGCTGGAAGCCACAACGATCAACAAGATGTGCGGCTCTGGTCTCCAGGCGGCGGTGATGGGGCGTCAGTCGATTGCATCCGGCGACGCCAATATCGTGATTGTTGGCGGCATGGAGAGCATGACCAATGCGCCGCATCTGATGGATGTGCGCAAGGGCCACAAATATGGCGACATGGGCGCCAAGGATCATATGGCGCTGGATGGCCTGACCGATGCTTATGCAGGCGGCCCGATGGGCGTTTTCGCAGATATGATTGCTGAGAAGTATCAATTCACCCGCGAGCAACAGGACGCTTATGCGCTGGAAACCCTGAAACGCGCACAGGACGCAACCGAAGGCGGCAAGTTCAAACGCGAAATTGCACCGGTGACGATCAAGACACGCAAAGGCGAAACCACGGTCGATGTGGACGAGCTGCCGCGTACCGCGCGTCCGGACAAGATCCCGACCCTGCGTCCGGCCTTTAACAAGGATGGCACCGTCACCGCGGCGAATGCGTCGGCGATCTCTGACGGCGCGGCGGCCCTGGTTCTGATGAAGGAGTCGGAAGCCCAGTCACGCGGACTGTCGCCGATCGCGAAAATCATCTCATCGTCCAGTCACGCGCATGAGCCAGAGAATTTCACGACGGCGCCTGTGCCGGCCATGGAAAAGGCGCTGGCCAAAGCCGGTTGGTCAAAAGATGATGTCGGCTTGTGGGAGATCAATGAAGCTTTTGCGGTCGTCCCCATGATCGCGATGAAAGAGCTTGGCCTCAGCCATGACAAGGTCAACGTCAATGGCGGCGCATGTGCCATGGGCCACCCGATCGGAGCTTCCGGGGCGCGAATTCTGATTACGCTGCTGGCTGCGATGGAAGACCGGAATGTCAAAAAAGGCGTCGCGTCGCTCTGCATTGGCGGCGGTGAAGGCATCGCGATGTGTGTCGAGCGCGCTTAAGCGACGAATTATCCTGCTGGGACGTAGTCGCTGACCAGGCCCAGCGGGACCGCCGTCGTGCGCTTTGCGACATTGATAATGATGCGCGACTGAACGTCTGACACCAGCGCCGAGCCGAGCAGTTTTTCGCGCAGGAATTTGTCATAAGCGTACATGTCCGTGGTCGTGACCCGGATGATATAGTCGACGGCGCCGGTCACGGTCATACACTCCATGACTTCTGGCCATTTGCCGACAAGCGCTTCAAAAGCTTCGAGATTTTCCTTGCTTGGCAAAGCCAGTTTGACATTGGCCACGACTTCAAAGCCAAGCC
>JBCCDZ010000152.1:0-7702 GCA_039030525.1 Pseudomonadota bacterium
TCTACTTGGCATTGCGCGGTCGACAAAAGAACTTGAGAAGGCGGCTGAAGAGGCGAGCCGCGTGGGCGGGGTGAACCAAGTCGTTTCTTATGTCCGCTTGCGCAATGCGCGCGGAGAAATTGTCGCTTATCAACCAAACGCGCCGCAGACCCAGGATGTCGGTGAATTGCTCGGTGGTCCCGGCAGCTAATGCGCCCGGGAGTAACATCCCCAATGACTTTGCATATTCTGGTTCCACGCCAACGCAGTGGCGAAGATTTGCGCTCTGGCATCGAAGATATCGCTATCACGATAGGCATTCCAATCGCCTGACCAAGTGCCTTCAACATATTGGAACAGGCCAGAATACGGGCCCGCAGGATTTACCACGTCCGCCCGGCCGCCAGATTCACACATCATGACGGCATACATCTTGTCCTCATTTTCCGGATAGGGATGCTCCAAGCGCGCTTGACTGATCCATGCTCGATATTGTGCATCCCTGGCGGCAGCGCTCGGAAGTGAAGCGGTTGGCTGAGACTCAACCTGTTCTACCCGTTCGGTGGTCGGCCCGGGATCATCAATCAACGGCCTTTCGACCGCCAAGCGTTGTTTGATAGGATTGAGAATCGAGCTTGGCGCAGGATGCAAACTGCCCGCAATCCAACCTGCAAACCCGGCAGCTGCCAGCAGAGCGATGAACAGAATAAGCCGCATGGAGTGTCTCTCTCACAAGCTTTTATCGAGTTTCTATTCAAGCAAAACCGGGCGACATCTGATAATTACTTTTCCAACACATGTGCATTTTGAGACGTCAGGACTATCGCTGTCACGACGAGTCCGAAACGCAAAATGTGCTAGCTTGGGTCTCTAGATGCAAACTGGACCGAGCAATTGTCACAGATTTCGATCTTATCTCGTCACCTCTATGAAAGGCAGGAAATCCAATGAAACTCACATTGTTTGGAATAGCGGCTCTATACCTTCTGACTGCAGTTTACATGTTCGTCGCGCCGCAAGCGTTTTACGATCATACACCAGGTGTTGCGATGATGGGGCCTTTCAATACGCACTTCATTCGCGATGCGGGTCTAGCCTTTCTGACCAGTGGCGGTGCGTTGTTGTGGGGTACACTCAATCAGAACCGTGCGGTCGCCGTGTTCGGCGCCGTCTGGCCCTGCCTCCATGCTGCGTTCCACGTATGGATCTGGGTCGCCCGTGGTTTCCCCTTTGACCACATCGCGCTGGTCAATTTGGTTGGCATTCAATTGCCCGCTTGGATCGCTTTATTCGCGGCCACAAAACTGCAAGGAAAAGTACAATGATCAAATGGCTCTTGCGACGGGGCGCGCGCGCCTTCGGCAAGTCTTATGACTATGATGTCACCTACATGCTGGATGTTATCAATCACTCGACTGGGGCTGGGATGCGCCTTTCGGCATTCCCATTGCTCAGCCAATATCGCGGCCCAAAAGCCGCCCAACAGATTTGGGTAGGTGCGATCTTCGCATCTACGCTCGAAGGCGATTGCGGACCCTGCGCGCAATTAGTGGTGGATATGGCAATTGAAGCTGGCGCAGATCCGGCAGACTTGAAGCTCTGCTTTGAAGGCGATCCACACCGCGCTGGCAATGTCGGTCTCGGGTTTCGTTTTGCTATGGCCGCGATCCTCGGCAAGCTGGAGGTTGATGCATTGCAAGCCGAAATTGAAGCCAAGTTTGGTCGCCGCGCCGTCATCGCCGCGTCCTTTGCGGCGGCAACGGGACGGTTTTATCCTGTGTTTAAACGCGGGCTCGGCTACGGGCATGCCTGCCATCGACTTGAATTCGACGGCGCAAGGAAACTCGAACTCGCACCGTCATGACCACGGCAATTGCGACCTTTGAGGCTGAACGCCAGAAACTGACCTCCCTTTGCTATCGTATGCTCGGCGATCGAGCTGGCGCTGAGGATGCCGTCCAGGACACCTGGCTAAGATGGATGAATGCCGATCATGAGGAGGTGATTAATCCGTCGGCCTGGTTGCGCCGGGCGGCGACGAATATCGCCATCGACGCGTTGCGCTCGGCCCGTCACCGGCGCGAAACCTATGTCGGCCCGTGGCTGCCTGAACCGCTTTTGCAGAGTGATCTCGGCCCGGAACATGATTTTGAACTCGCTCAGGAATGTGAGCTCGCGCTGTTATGGGCGATGGAGCGCCTCAACGAAGACGAACGCGCCGCCTTCATTCTGCGCGAAGCCTTTGATGCTGGGTATGACGAGATCTCAACAACGCTTTTGAAAAGCGCCGCGGCGTGCCGACAAATGGTCAGTCGCGCACACAAAAAACTGCAGGAAAGTGGGCCCCGCTTCGATGCTGAACATGACCAAGTGCAAGATTTGATCGCGCGTTTTTTCGCCGCGGTCTCAGCCGAAGACTTCGAAGCGGCCAAACGCATGTTCGCGCCCAACGCTGTCGCCATTTCTGATGGCGGTCGAAAAGCCCGAGCCGCGCGGCGCATCCTCGTCGGTCCGGACGATATCGTGCACGTCTTGGCGGCGGTTTGGCGACGGTCGACTCAACAGGAAAACTGGACGATTGAACCCTGCATATCGAATGGAAAGCCTGGCATCATACGGCGCGTCGATGGCGCCATTGACTTCATCCTGACCTTGGCGCCGACCGCGACGAATGAGGTGGCCTGGCTCTATGTCATGCGCAACCCGGATAAGTTGCCCTTCGCGGGTTAGCGTTCCGTGCACCGTCTATCTGGACCGTCACACAAACTGGCTTAACATGAACGGATCCGAACGGACCGCGCCATATGACTCTCAACTGGTTACCCAACGCCCTGACATTTGCCCGGATTGCGCTGGCTTTCGCGGTTGCCTGGATGATCCTGATTCTGCCAGCGAGCTCCCTTTGGCCAGCAATTGCCTTCATTATGGTCGCGCTGACAGATTTCGCAGACGGATGGGTCGCGCGTAAACTGAACGCTGTCAGCACCTTAGGTGCATTTCTCGACCCGGTTGCAGACAAAGTATTGGTGGGGCTGAGCCTGTTATCGCTCGCGGCCACGCGCGACTGGGCGCTCTTGCTGTTGCTTCCAGGCCTACTCATCATAACGCGCGACCTCATCGCCACGGGATTGCGGCTGGTGCCGTCTGTAGAGATGCCGGTCTCGCGCCTGGCCAAATGGAAAACAGCGCTGGAAATGGGCGCGATTGTGGCACTCTTACTGGCTGGCCCGGTGTCGAGTTTAACGCTCTGGAATGCGGGCTTGCTCGTGCTCTGGCTGGCAGCGCTACTGTCTGTCTATACGCTCGGTCTGTATCTCGGCGCCGTGCTCGCAGATACAAAACGGCCGCGCTCATAAGAGCGCGGCCGCCTCGTTCCGGTCAAGCGGCATCCAATCTGCGAATGCACGCTCGGTTCCTGCTTGGTGCCAGGAAAAGGGGGAACCCGGCACGGTTTTCCTTATGGCGCGCAGCCTTTAATACCTGCTTAATCTTCGCGTCTAAGTTTTATGCGCCCGCCTAAATTGTGCCGCGGTCTCGTCCTCAATCGCGCCGCCATTGAGGAGTCTAAGGGATTCCATGAGACGCATTTGGCAAAAATTCGGATTGCTGATCCTGCTCGCCGGGGCGCTGGCTTTCATGGCATTGCCCGCGGTTCTGGCAATGACTTGAGAGTAGCCGGTTACCAGTGTTCAGTCCGCGTCGCAGCGGCGAACACTTCCTGCAATCGACGTCTGGTCGCGGGGGTTGCGTCATCAGGCGGCGCTAGCGGGTCGCACCAGACCAGCTCGGAAATTTCATGCCCCACCGGATCTCCGCACGCTTCCCAGGATGCTGCATCGACGCGAAACAATACGATATGATCATTCTTCATGATCTGATGGTTTGAATAGATGCCCATCTGAACGGCGTCCCGGATCAGACGCACACCGCCTTCTTCTTGCAGTTCCTTGCGAATAGTTTGGTATACGGTTTCACCGCGCTCCACGCCGCCGCCAGGCAGATACAGGCCTTTTGTATAAGTGTGGCGCACCAGAAGCACCTCACCTTCGGCATTTTCCACGACGGCTCGAGCGCCGAGCGTCATGGGACGCGATAGTCGAAACCACAGTCGAAATAAATGTGTGCGCAAGTCTGTCACGTCTCTCCACCTTTATCTGGCAATCAGGGCTCGCCAAATCACCTAAGACAGTTTAACAGGTCGCAAGTTTTCAAAGGGCTGTCATCATGATCCACGCATCTGTCTGGGCTATCCTTGCCACCGTTGCGGTTTTTGCGATTCTCAATCTGATTGATTTTCGTCGACTCGACTAATTGAACGCATTGCGTGCATATCCAGCCCGACAATATGTTGGGACTCCCTGTATTTTCGGCTATTTTGTCCATGACCAGACTTGGGAGGACTTAAGTGGCCATTCGCGTATCTGAAGGACCAAAGCGGGCTTTGGTAACCGGCGCTGGCGCCCGTCTGGGCAAGGCCATGGCCGAAGCGCTTGGCGCCGATGGTTGGTCCGTCGCGGTTCATTATCGCGGTTCAAAGGCTGGCGCAGAAGCGACAGCAGACACCATTCGCGCCTCTGGCGGCATCGCAGAACTGGTCCGGGCTGATCTCTCGGACGAAGAGCAAACCGCAACCCTGGAACGCGCGGCGCATGAAGCCCTGGGCGGACCGCTGACGCTCCTGGTCAATTCCGCGTCAACCTTCGAAGACGATAGCGCGCTTGAACACAGCCGCCGAAATTGGGACTTTCATATGGGTCCGAATTTGCGCGCACCGATATTGCTGGCCCAGCATTTCGCCCGCGCCCTACCGCAGGACGAAGCCGGACTGATCGTCAATATGCTGGACATGCGCGTGCGCAAGCTGAACCCGCTTTTCTTTACCTATACTCTATCAAAGTCTGCCCTATGGACGGCGACGCGGACAATGGCCCAGTCTTTTGCGCCAAACATTCGCGTCAACGGGATTGGCCCGGGACCGACGCTTGAAAACGTGCATCAAAAACCGGGCGAGTTTGCAGCAGAGGCGCAGGCGACGCTGACGCAACAAGGCTCCAATCCGGCTGAAATTGTCAAAACGCTGCGCTACCTGATCGACGCAGACAGCATCACCGGACAGATGATTGCGAGCGATGGTGGACAGCACCTGATGTGGCAAACCCCCGATGTGATGCTTTAAGCGCATGGACTTCGCCTCCGATACCACCGCCCCCGCGCACCCCAACGTCATTGATGCCCTCGCAGCGGTGAACTCAGGCAGTGCCTCGAGTTATGGCGCGGACGCTGTATCTGCGCGCTTGCGCGCCGCGCTCGCCAGCACATTTGAGACAGATGATTTCGATGCCTGGGTGTGCGCCAGCGGGACAGCGTCAAACGCGCTGGCATTATCGGTCATGTGTTCCTCGATTGGTGCGATTGCCTGCCATGAAGAAGCGCACATTGAGCGCGATGAACGCGGTGCACCAGAATTCTTCACCGGCGGCGCGAAACTGCACCTTTTGCCCGGTCAGGGCGCGCAGATCGATGAGACAGCATTGCGCCAGGCTTTGGCGCTCAACGATCCCGGTTTTGTGCATGAGACACCGCTCGAAACGCTGTCGCTCACCAATCTTACGGAATGCGGAACCGCCTATCCGGTTAAAACGATTGAGCATTATGCCGCGCTGGCGAAAGCCGAAGGATTGACTGTTCATCTGGATGGGGCACGACTGGCCAATGCGCTCGTCTCAACAGGCGCAACACCAGCAGAAATGAGCTGGAAAGCCGGGGTCGATGTGCTGACTTTCGGACTGACCAAGACAGGCGCAATCGGCTGTGAGGTTATCTTGCTGTTCGGCGCCATGCGCGCCCGGTTCGAGGCGCTGAAAGCCCGCGCCAAGCGGTCCGGTCACATGCCGCCTAAAATGCGCTTTCTGGCGGCGCAAGGCGAAGCGATGCTGCACCAAGGTCTGTGGCTGGATTTGGCCAGCGCTGCGAATGTGCAGGCGAAAAAGCTGACAAACCTGCTCTGCGCGAAACCAGGCGTCACGTTGGCCTATCCGGTAGATGGCAACGAAGTCTTTGCTGTGCTGCCGGCGGATCTTGAAAGCCGCATCAAATCGGGCGGCGTAAAATGCTATCCCTGGCCAGGCGGATCGTATCGCTTTGTCTGCAATTGGGCGACCCCAGATGCTGATCTCGAAGCCTTGAGAAACTTATTGGCTTAGGCCTGCAGCCAGCCAGTTTTGCATAAGTTTTAGAAATCCAGCTGTGTCGACCGGCGATGCATCTTTGCCGCCGAGCAATTGCTGATGCAACGTCATCACCAGGATGGGGGACAGCATCATAAAAGCCGACGCACGGCGCTCATCAAGGGTTTCTGGTTTGCCTGGAGTCGCATCCATTTTTTCAGAAACGGCTGCCAGTGCGGGGTCCAACAGAAATTCCAGATACGCCTGGCCGACTTTTTCGTCCGCCATGCCTTCGATAATGCCAAAGGCGTGTGCCCGGGCGAAGCCGCCATGCGTCAGGCCAGCTTCCGTAACCCGGAAATATTCTTCAACCGCTGTGGCGGTGTCAGGCGACCCCGTCGCAATCACCTGCCAGAGCGGGATCGCGCGGGCATGAATGTGTTTCTGTATGGCAATGACCCGACCCTGGGGGTCTTTGAAATGATGCCGCAATGTTGGTTCGGACGCCTGCGCAGCAATCGCAAACTGGCGCAGCGAGGGCCGACGCAAATCATCGTTCAGCGCAAATTCTGACAGCGTATCCAGCAGAGCCGCCTTCTTGGCTTCAAAATCGTGATTACGAACGCCCGCCGGACGTGGCATATTTCCTCGCATTCCCCCACTTAGATCGTGGCCGTCGGTTTTAGCGCCACCGATTACAGAATTGCAACAGCCTGTCGGAAAATAGCAATGAATATTACAGGTTGCGCGGTTCGCGGGCGCTTCGCAGCCGTTCCGCCATGTCCAGAACCGGTTTTAGAACCCGGCTTCCGGTCTGACCCACCTTCATTGCCCTTTGCAGGCGGCGGGCAATAAACTCATCCAGTGCTGCTTCGTCATCATGATCGAGCCAAAAAAGCACAATGCGCGGCAAGACCGCACTCAGCAAGGCGCGTTTGGTTTGACGATTATAATCGGTCGCCGTATCGCCAGCCGCTTCCCAGATCGCGTCGGCAATTGCCCAGACGCGTTTCACAGCGGCGCCCGCGCCCCAGGGCAAAAGACCTTTCCCAGCAGCTTTACGCACCGCCTCCTTGTTCGGCGCCAGAGCATTGAGCCAAGCGCGAATGCCTGCGGCCACGCGTTCATGCGTCCGCAACGCCGCTAAATCCTGAGTCGCCAGCGCTTCCAGCATCTGATCCACGGCCCGGTCGAAGAAATGATCGATCAGGTCAGAAATCCCATTCGGCGCGGCCAGGGCCTGCTCGCCAGCGGTAATTTCGACCTCGCGCGCCGCCTGTTTCGCAGCAATAATCGACCAACCCCGCTCTGGCACGCGCGGCAAAAGCGCTTCGAGCCAGCGTTCACGGAGGTTTTCAGAGGGAGTCGGCATATCTGAGTCCAGGGATAGGCAAGCGGGTTTCCACATGTTATAGGCGCGGCTTGATTTCGGCTCTATAGGCCACAACCGCACATCTGCAGGACATCCTGCCCCGACTTTTATGGAGAGTTGACCATTATTCAGATAACTGTTCGCGACAATAATGTCGAACAAGCCCTTCGCGCCTTGAAGAAAA
>JBCCDZ010000153.1:0-7678 GCA_039030525.1 Pseudomonadota bacterium
CCACCAAGGATGAGATTATGGATCCGCGCCCCTGGTGCGAGATCATTCGTCAATGGAGCACGTTCCACCCGGAATTCGCTTTCTTGCCGCGCAAGTTCAAAATTGCGGTGACCGCAGCGGAGCATGACCGCGCCGCGATCCGCGTCCACGATATTGGCCTGCACATGCGTGAGCGTGATGGCGTGGTCGGGTTTGAAGTCCATGTCGGCGGCGGTCAGGGCCGCACGCCCATCATCGCCGCCATGGTCAACGAATTCGTGCCTGAAAGCGAAATCCTGGATTATCTCGAAGCCATTATGCGGGTCTATAACCGCTTCGGTCGCCGGGATAATAAATATAAGGCGCGGATCAAAATCCTCGTCACTGAAACCGGCGCGGAAGAATTCACCCGTCTGGTCGAAGAAGAATATGCCGCACAGCAAGCCAGCGAGAAGATCGCCCTCCCCCAGGCTGAGATTGATCGCATCAACGCTTATTTCGCGCCGCCTGCGTTCGAAGACAAAGCCGAAACCAGTGATGGGTTCGAGCGTGCAAAAGCGGCTGACCCGGCCTTTGCCAATTGGTGCAACGTCAATCTACATCCGCACAAAACGGCCGGATATACGTCTGTCACGATCAGCTTGAAACCAATCGCTGGTCTCGCGGGCGATGCCACAGACAGCCAGATGGCGGTGCTGGCGCACCTCGCTGAAACCTATGGCTTTGACGACATTCGCGTCACGCATTCCCAGAATGTTGTGCTGCCGCACATTGCCCTGGACGATCTCTATAATGTCTATCGCGAGCTTGATGCGGCCGGCCTCGCCACCGCGAATGAGAGCTTGATCACGGACATGATCGTTTGCCCCGGCCTAGATTATTGCAATCTCGCCAATGCGCGCTCCATTCCGGTGGGACAGGAAATCCAGAAAGTCTTTTCCGATCCCGCTTATGAGCAGGATATTGGTAAGCTGCACATCAACATATCCGGCTGTATCAATGCCTGCGGACATCACCATGTCGGCCATATCGGCATTCTGGGTGTCGACCGGAAAGGTGAGGAATATTACCAGATCTCGCTTGGTGGGCGGGCTGATGAAAAAGCTGCCGTTGGACAGATTATCGGCAAGGCCTTACGGCACGAAGAAGTGCCGGCCGCCGTGAAGACGATTGTCGACACATATCGCGGTCTGCGCACCAGTTCAGATGAGAAATTCATTGAAGCGGTCGAGCGCGTCGGCGTCGAACCGTTCCAGGAGGCGATCTATGCTTCGGAGTAGGTTGAGCGTAGCGCAATCGAAAACAGAGAAGGCCGCGGCAGCGGCTCGGATAGGAGCATCGGGATGCCTTTAATTAAAGATGCAGCCGAAATCGAGGATACTTGGACCTTTATCGATCCGGAGACCGATCTTCCGTCTTCAGGATGTATAACAGTCCCTTTAGCTAAGCTAATAGAAGATGCGGATGCTCTGCTGGCCCGAAATCAACAGATTGGCGTGCGTCTCGCGCCGGCCGATGACCCACATGATTTGACGCCGTATCTCGACCGTATCGCCTTGATTGAAATAGATTTTCCTAAATATACAGATGGCCGTGGCTATAGTCAGGCACAGCTGCTGAGACGGCGTCTGGGCTATGCCGGAGAGCTGCGGGCTGTGGGCCACGTGCTGAGAGATCAGATTCTCTATATGAACCGTTCAGGGTTTGACGCTTATCAGACCTCAAGGGCCGACCTACCTAATGTGGTGAAAGCGCTGGAAGAGTATTCAGCGGTCTATCAACCCGCTGCGGATGGCCAAGTATCGGTCTTTTCAAGGCGCCACTCGAAAGTCTAGGCACATGCCCTATTCAGACATTAGCTTGCGGATCGACGAAGACGTTGATCAGCGCCTAAAGCGCTTGAATGACGAACTTCGCGATGCCTCAGCTCAAACCATTTTGCGGGCCTCAATCCTGCGCGAATGGATGGGCGATATGACCTATGTGTCTAGCTTTGGCGCCGAAAGCGCGGTGATGCTGGCTTTGATTGCCGACGTTGATCCGGACCTGCCTATCGTATTTCTTGAGACCGGCATGCACTTCCCGCAAACGCTGGACTACAAGGACGAGCTGATTGACCGCCTCGGCCTGACCAATGTCCGCGAGATCCCTCCGGCCGAAGACGAGCGTCTGGCGGAAGATCCGAAAAACACGCTTTGGAAAACAGATCCCGACGCCTGTTGTGCCTTGCGCAAGGTACGCCCGCTAGAACCTGCACTTGACGGGTTTGATGCCTGGATTACGGGTCGCAAACGCTTCCATGGCGGGGCGCGTATGTCGCTGCCTGTGTTCGAGCATGCTGCGGGTCGGTTCAAAGTGAACCCGTTGGCAGGTTGGACCCAGGAAGATGTCCAGGCCTATTTCAAGCGCCGCGAATTGCCGCGCCATCCTCTGGTTGCGCAAGGCTATCCGTCGATCGGGTGCTGGCCTTGCACCAAGCCAGCTGAAGACCCGAGCGATATTCGTTCAGGTCGCTGGGCTGGACAGGCAAAAAGCGAGTGTGGGTTGCACGTCGACAAAGCCGAACGCCCGCGCGTTTTCTAACCCAAGACACAAAGCCATAATTTAGCCGGAAAGCATGTCATACATCATGACATGCTTTCTGCGTTTAAGGGGATCATCGCGCTGCTCATCATTAGCAGCCTCCATGGCTTGGCCACCGCGGCGCCCGCGTCCGAGGTGCTCGGGGATGCGCTGCTGAACGAGGCTCTGGCAGCCAAGGCGGATGCGATCAGCGAAATCGGCAATGAGCGCTATATCAGCGTCATCGATTATCGCGCGCCATCAAATGTGCCGCGTTACTTTCTGATCGACACAAAAGATATGAGCGCCGAGGGCTATCTGGTCGCGCATGGCCGCGGATCAGACCTGGACTATGATGGCATGGCCGACACATTTTCCAACATTGAAGGCTCAAAGATGACCTCGCTCGGCGCCTTTGTGACCGGCAAGACGTATTATGGCGCGCATGGATTGTCGCTGAAACTGAAAGGTCTCAGTCCGCAAAATGATCTCGCTGAACAGCGTCTCATCGTCATTCACGGCGCCGACTATGTGAATGCGGATCGTCGTATCCTCGGACGCAGCTGGGGCTGTCCCGCGCTTGAGCGCGATGTCGCCGAACGGATTATCCCCCTCATCAAAGGCGGCTCTTTCCTATATGTTGTCGGCACGCAAGCCGAAGGATAGAGCGATGACCGTTGATGAGTTCCGCGCAATGGCCCTGTCATTGCCGCAAGCAATCGAGAAACCGCACTTCGACCGCGCCAGCTTTCGCGTCGACGCCCCGCGCGGCAAGACGATTGCGACACTTCTCGAAGCTGACGCCAGCGCAAATGTGTTTTTGACGGTCGAAGAACAGGAAATGCTGATTGGCGCCGAACCGGGCATCTTTTCGAAAGTCCCGAACAAATGGGGCGATAAGGGCGCGACGACGATCGCGCTCGCGGCGGTCGATGCGACCACGGCATTGTCGGCCCTGAAAATGTCCTGGCGACATGCCGCGCCACCGAAACTTCAAGACGCATTGGACTAAGCTCATATGGGCTTTGAAGGAAACGTCCCCGTACCTTCAAAGCCCTGTAGAGTGTGCGATACTGGCCCGTTTTGGAACCCGAATCTTAGCCCCCACCCAGCCCCTGGGAGGAGAGATCGCTCGCAAGCGTCTGCGAAAGCTTGAAGCCATTACACGTAAGCAAGAAACACGGCCCACTTCGTCCCCCAAATGGGGGATAAGATTGAATTTTCGCCTTTTCCGACTTTTACTTGCCACGCTTTCAACTTTTGGCTTACTTTTCAAAAATACCAAAAGCGAGCGTAATGGTGGGACAAGCTTCAGACTTTCAACACTTACAGAAACTGATGCTAGACGCCGTATTCGACGAAATGGCGTTACGGCCTGCCCTTCAGGAATTTGCTAGACTATGTGGTGCTTCCGTAAGCCAGTTAATGGTCGCGCAACGCAATCGCACTCTGCTGCGCTCCACATTCTCGATTGATCTGGACGAAGATATCGGCCCAACGGAAGCGTTGTACCAGGACATAAACCCGCGCGTTTTGGCGACACCTCAAATGGCGCAAGGCAAGGCAACGCGCGACAAAGACTTCATTTCATATGATCGCATCCATAAGGACCAAACCTATCAGGAACTCATCCTGCCCGCAGGACTCGGTCACTTTTCAGGTGTCCCCGTTATTCACGATTCAGAGATGACCGCGGGAATCGCCTTGCACCGACGGATGTCCGAGGACGCATTTAGCGACGATGAAGCGCTCACTCATGAAATAGCGTCAGCGGTTTGCGCCCCAGTGCTCCAATTTGCTTCCCAGATCGAAATGCAAAATGTCCGGAGCACCGTCGACTTGTTCGGAAAGAATAAAGCCGTTTCGATTCTCGACTATTCGGGCCGAGTGCTAGAGCGCAATGAGCGGTTTGAGCAAATGATCAAAACGGTCGCTGCGCGTATCGACAGATCGGGCAAGCTAATCCTCAAATCAGCGCCAGATCGGGTTGCATTGCGGCGCGCACTCGGCACACATGTCGGGATCGTCGGGGGCGCGTTTATTGTGAAATCGGGGACGCGGCACGATACCTGGATGTGCCGCGTGTTTCCAAAGCCAGCCTTTACGGTAACAGGACCTGAATCTGGACACGCATTGTTGGTGTGCGAGCAAATAGATCGTCCATTGATTTTGGACGCCTCGTTGGTTCAGCAGGTCTTTGGTTTCACGCCGACAGAGAACGTCATCGCCAATCTGGTTTTTCAAGGAAAGTCTCTGCGCAGCATTGCGGCAGACCGCGACATTTCGATTGAAACCGTCCGCTCGCACTTAAAAAGCATCTTGCAAAAGACTGAGACCAATCGTCAGGCCGAGCTGGTGGCGAAGCTTGCACGCTTCGTGGATCATTCAGGTGCTTGATTGCACCCACGAGATCGGTTTAAAGCCCGGTCATGACTGATCAAATGCCTGACCGCCTGAGCGTGAACCCGAACAGCCCTTATTATGATGAACAGCTGCTGCTGCGTGGGGTTGGCATTCGCTTCAATGGCGACGTGAAAACCAATGTCGAAGAATATTGTATCTCTGAAGGCTGGGTCAAAGTCGCTGCCGGCAAGGCCGTGGATCGCAAAGGCAATCCACTGACCTTGAAGCTGAAAGGCACCGTCGAAGCCTGGCTGGAAGATAGCGACGAGGCTTAGCCCGATCTATTCGCTGCTCAGAGCGCCGTATACGGCTGCGCTTGAGGTTTCCCGCAATTCGAGCGGCCCCTTGGGATTGTTATTGTCAAACACCTGCACCATCCCGATGAAGTAGAGCTCATTCACTGGATCGACCCAGAACCAGGTGCTTGCCGCGCCGCTCCAGAAATAGGATCCGGCTGGAATAACGCTGGGCACCGCTTCAGGATCCTCAACCGTCCCGATTGTCAGTCCCATCCCGAGGCCAGGATAGACATCGCCTTGATTGATGCCGAGAGAAGACAGGAATTGATCGTCGCGTAGAACATTGGTGCGCATCAGTTCAATCGTTTCCGGCTTGAGAATACGCACACCGTCCAACTCGCCTTGATTGACCAGCATTTGCGAGAATTGGCCATAATCATCCATAGTTGACACCAGGCCGCCGCCGCCGGATTCGAACGCCACAGTTTCTTTGCGGAACATCACGCCCGGGAACGGAATCGGCACCATGGCGCCGGTTTCAGGATCAAAGCCATAGACTTCGCTGAGCCGATCATATTTGGCGTCCGGCACATAGAACCCGGTATCGGTCATGCCGAGCGGTTCGAACAGTCGTGACTGCAGGTAATCGCCAAAACTCTGACCCGAGAGCTTCTCGATAATATAACCCTGAATATCCATGCCAACGCTATAGAACCAGGCCTCGCCTGGTTGGAACAGCAAAGGCACGCCAGCGACTTTGTCGATGAAAGTCTGCGTATCCGGAGATTCCAGAATCTTCTGATCGCGAAACGCAGAATTCGCGGGGTCCGCGCCGCCAAGCCCATAAGCAAAGCCCGACGTATGCGACATCAACTCGCGCATGGTCGGCTGCCGCTCAAGGTCAACCAGAATGGCCGTGCCGTCTTCATTGACGCCGCCCAGCACTTTCAGGTTTTCAAATTCCGGTATGAATTTCGAGACCGGGTCATCGAGCTCAAACTTGCCCTCTTCATAAAGCATCATCATCGCGACACCGGTGACCGGCTTGGTCATCGAATAAATGCGATAGATCGTATCATCTTCGATTGGCGCTTGGCTTTCGAGCCCGCGCAACCCCGTTTTGAAATCGCTGATCACTTCGCCCTTGTGCACGAGACGCGTGTGAATGCCGTAGAGGCGTCCGTCGACGACATAGTCTGCCATAGTCGCCTCGAGCGCAGCGATACCGTCCTCTGAAAAAGCGGGGGGCGGTCAGCGGAGCCGGGACATCGACGGCGTCCGCAACGGGCGGCGTATCGACCACGACGGGTGCGGTGTCCGGCACGGCGGTGGCACATGCAGAAAGCGCCAGCGCGGCGGCGCTGCCCAACAAGACCTGTAATGAAGAAAAACGGAATTTTGCGGGATGGGTCATGGCGTCCTCCAAAGCTGCAAACTGACCTCTGTCTCAGGCGGGCCGTTCGGACAAGACCTTCCGTCGCGATGTCCCCAACTTGTGATCAATCGCGCTAGAAGCCCATATTGTCGATGAGGCGGGTTTTCCCCATCCAGCCTGCACCGAGGACACGGCCGACTTGCCCTGGCACAATCGCGCCGTTCGGCAAATCCTCAAGTGACATTGGATCAACGGCGGAGACATAATCCAGCGTGCGAAAGCCAGCGGCGGATATACGCGCACGCGCCTCACGCAATGCCTCTTCAACGGGCACACCAATCGCGATTCGGCACCGCGCACGGTGCAGCGCTGCGCTCATCACATTGGCCATTTTCCGATCGGATGCAGACAGATAGGCGTTTCGGGATGATTGTGCCAAACCGTCAGCATCGCGCACTGTTTCGCCGCCAATAATGTCGATCGGAAAGCCGAGGTCACGAACCATTCGGCGAATGATTTGTAGCTGCTGATAGTCTTTTTCACCAAACACCGCCAAGTCAGGCTGAACGTGAACGAACAGGCGCGCAACGACGGTCGCAACGCCGTAAAAGAAGTGTGGCCGGAATTGTCCATCAAGAAGGTCAGACATGTCTTCAACACGAATATTTGTCTTCGATCCCTGCGGGTACATTTCTTCGACGCTTGGCAGGTATACGATGTCAGTTCCAACAGAAGCGAGCCGGGCAATATCCGCTTCTTCCGTGCGTGGATAAGTGTCGAGATCTTCGCCAGGTGCAAATTGAGTCGGATTGACGAATATGCTGACCACCGTCACGTCGGACCGCTCGCGCGCCGTTTTGACCAGTGAGACGTGGCCATCATGCAGCGCGCCCATGGTTGGAACAAAGCCGATGCGACGGCCGGCCCGCCGATGTTCTGCTAGGATTTCGCGCAACTCAGCCAGCGTTTTGACACGCACGGGAGATTTAATCATTACATTCGCTCCAGAATCGAATTCGTAAACGACCTGTTAACCCTTTGCGGCGATTCATTAACGCATGAGAAAGCACATCCTTCCCCGCCTGAAAGCGCTGTTCACCGCAGCTTGTGCAACCCTCTA
>JBCCDZ010000154.1:0-7635 GCA_039030525.1 Pseudomonadota bacterium
CCACCGAGCGGAGACAATTTTTCGATATTCGCTGCAGCCGTTGAAAAAAACTTGTACCCGATCTCCCCCAATCTACTAATCAACTCCGGCGACAATGCGGCCGGCTGGAAGTCCCTTCGAACTGCCTTGATCATTCCGTTGACTAAGGTGACCGACCCGCCTCTTTGCAACTCCTCGAGAGTTGCTTTTGGGCTCATGTCTGCGCCATAAATTCTGACTAACTGACTAAAGCTCTTCCCGCCTTCACTTGCCTCGAAGGGCAATTCCAGAGGCACACCATATGGCCCAGTGAATGCTGGATCGTTGTGCCAGCCTGACAAGACCTTCTCGGGACGCGACTGTGGACGCTTCTCCACTCCGTCGTTCATCGCCCTATCAATTACCTTGCGAACCTCCTTTCTGGTTAGACCAGTTCGAATCGCAATTTGTGATTGATTGATTCTTCCCGTGTCGTCGCTGTGGCGAATAACGGAATCGACATAGACGTCTTTCAGCACGTCAGAGAGATCTGAGTGAGTGACCCCGTTGTTGATGAGTAGCTTCACCAAGGGTTTCATCATCACGCTCACCGCGTCGATCAGGTTTTGCTTGGGTGACTGCTCCATTCCACTTATATGTCAAATTTCAGTGGATTATGTCATCGAAAAAATTTAACACCAAATCTATTTATCGATGGCTAGCTTATTGTTTTCTCAAAGAATAGAGTTTGGGCGCACCATTCCAAAAACGTGATCCAAGTCACAGTTTTCACGTAAGTTCAAAACCGCTGTATATTCAGTCTCTTATGGGAATATTTTCCCTGAAACTAGTTTGTCCAAAATGGCGACGAGTTGAGAAACAACTTTTTGCAAATGCGGTAGCAAGCTGAATAGAAAAACTAAATATATGGAATCGATCGCGCTCGGTATAGTGTTATGTCAAAACATAACGATTTACCAGACCGAACCGATGGCCGCACTGGCGAAACGCTCTATTTTCTGAGGAAACCTACTGAACGCAGGTAGTTTCTATCCGATCGGATAGTTAAGAGGAAGGCTCTTCGTGATATGTAAGCCCAGCGAAAACATCAACCAAGTCTCCGTCAACGGTTTCTGGGCCACATTCGAAAGGCGTAATTCTGTCGTCAATTTCTTCGGTAAATCTGGTAGCACACTCGCGAACGTATTCACGCATCGCCGGCACGTCCTCGCGTCTGACCTTCAACGCTTCAGACATTCTATTCGGCCACGTCGGAGAATCGCCGAGTTTTTTACTCTTGACCAAATAATTGTGCGTAATATTCGCATTAACACCCGCGATCCAACGATCTAGCGAAAAGAACAACTGGTCTTCGCTATCTACAAACCGGAATTCTCTTCGCAGAGCTAACAGACTGCCATCGCTTTGGCTTTCTACTGCTCCCGCCTTAAGAAGCTCTGTTCTCAAGGCCCCCGGTGGAATATCTCCAGCATATTTCTTCACGAGGCTAGTAAAGGATGGTTCATTACCAATGAATGGCAATCTTAGTGGCCGGTTGTCCGAGTCCGTATATTCGTTATCGGTATGCCAATGCTGAAGTACAAGACCAGCCGGTACTAGTTTTATTCGGTCGGCCGAAAATGCATCTTCACCTTCTGTGTCACGAATCCGCTTCACCTCTTTCCGAGTCAATCCGGTCATGACCGCGACCCGTGAGATGTTGGTCTTACGACCCCGAATGCCGTACTTCTGGGTCGCCACATCGACGAATGCTCGTTTGGCAATTTCAGAAAATTCCCGATGCCCAATCCCTACTTCCAGCAGGAGGTGTACGAGAGGTTTGAGTGCTTTAAGCAGTACCCGCAGTACTTTTTCTTGAGTTTTGCTGCGCATGGAAAAATAGTAATGAACACAATTTTTTGTAGCCAACAAAATCAAAGAGTTGGGAATAACTGCCCAGTTTTTGGGAAAAATGGGTCAGCCTAGTCTGTGACGAATTTCACAGATCTGCATCGCTAATATGCAGGAAAAACAGGTAGTTTTTGCGGTTGAAGATTACCGTTTATGGTCTGAGGGATGCAGGCAAGTGTTGGATGAATGCGGCCTCATCAAAAATGTCTATTTCGAGTTTTTGCGCTTTTGCGAGTTTTGAGCCGGCCTTTTCGCCCGCAACCAGGAGCGTCGTTTTGGATGAAACGCTGCCGGTCACGGTGCCGCCTAGTTGCTTCACCAATGCGCCCGCTTCCTGCCGTGTCATCGCCGATAGACTGCCCGTGAGTACCACCGTTTTGCCAGCGAAGAAGCTGTCTGCGAATTGTTCATCGGCTACGGGTGTCGGATCCGGCCACCGAATACCAGCCTTAACAAGATCATCGATCAGCGCATTGTGCGCCGGCTCCGAAAAGTACTGTTCTACCCGCTCTGCAACAATAGGACCCACATCATTTACGGCCAGCAGCGTCTCCTCGTTGGCGGCTCTCAGCGCCTCCAGCGTGCCGAAATGAGTCGCCAGAGACTCCGCTGTTGTTTCTCCGACTTCCCGGATCCCCAACGCGAACAGGAAACGTGGCAGCGTGGTCTGACGACTCTTATCAATAGCATCGATGACGTTCTTCGCCGATTTTTCGGCCATACGATCGAACGCTGCCAGTTGCTGCCAGGTAAGACGGTACAAGTCCGCAGGGGACTTCACAGACGAATCTGCCAGTTGCTCGATCAACTTGCTGCCCAACCCTTCTATGTCCATCGCCTTGCGCGACGCAAAGTGTTTCAGGCCCTCGATCCGTTGAGCCGAACAGATAACCGGGCCGCCGGTACACCGCGCGACAGCCTCTTCGCCCACCCGCTGCACCGGCGAATCGCACACCGGACATCGCTTGGGGAGCGCGACTGGCTCGGCACCGTTGGGGCGTTTGTCGGCGACCACCGCGGCCACTTCGGGTATGACATCACCGGCACGCCGCACAATCACGGTGTCTCCAACGCGAACGTCTTTGCGCGTGAGCTCATCAATATTATGTAACGTCGCATTGCTCACCGTCACACCGCCGACAAACACCGGCTGCAGGCGCGCAACAGGCGTCAGCGCTCCGGTGCGGCCAACTTGCCAGTCGACACCCTCGACAATGGTGAGCTCTTCCTGGGCCGGAAATTTCTGAGCAATGGCCCAACGTGGTGCGCGCGATACGAAACCGAGTTCGTCTTGCGCAGCGAACTCGTCGACCTTGAATACGACGCCATCGATATCGAAAGGTAACGAGGCCCGTTCCCCGCCAATGCTCGCGAAATAGCTCGCACATCCGGCGGCGCCCTGAACACGCTCTACCAGGTCGCAAGTCTTTAGGCCCCATTGTTTCAGCTTGGCGATCGCGCCCGTGTGGGTATCCGCGATCGGATCGCCTTCGATAAAGCCGACGGCATAACAGAACATATCCAAAGGGCGTTTGGCGGTAAGCGCAGGATCTTTTTGTCGCAGGCTGCCGGCCGCAGCATTGCGCGGATTCACGAATGTCTTCTCGCCATTCGCCGCTGCTTCGCGATTCATCGCATCAAAACCCGCTTTGGGCATAAAGATCTCACCGCGGACCTCGAGTATAGAAGGCCAACCGCTACCCGACAGTTTCAATGGCACCGACCGGATTGTGCGCACGTTATGTGTGATGTCTTCGCCCGTCGTGCCGTCACCGCGCGTCGCCGCCTGAACGAGGCGACCATCGTGATACATCAGGGATACCGCAGCACCGTCCAACTTGGGCTCTGCGCTGAACCAGAGTTCCGGTGCGCCGTCGGCGAGGTCCAGTCGTTCCCGAATCCGTCGTACAAATCGCACCACTTCATCATCAGAAAACGCGTTATCCAGAGAAAGCATCGGCAATCGATGTTCGACGGACTCGAACCCCGCAGTCGGTGCGGCACCAACCCGTTGGGTCGGGGACGCATCGTTGACGAGATCCGGGAAGGCCGCCTCGAGCGCCTGCAGCTCCCTGAGCAACCGGTCGTACTCTGCATCCGGAACGCTGGGATCATCCAGCACATAATAGCGGTGGTTGTGAGCATGCAGTTGCTCGGCAAGCTCCGCTGCGCGAGCCGCCGCTACCGTGGCGTCTGTCGGTAGATCGCTCACTTCAATTGCAGATGTTTCAGCTCATACTGGATCAAGTCTTCGCGCAGGAACCGCTCTCGTTGGATGCTGAGCGTACTGCCATCCCCGTCCAATAATTCGCCCTGCAACGTAATAGAAACCGCGCGTGCAATTTCGATCATCTTGTCGAACGCGTCAACGCCGCGACCAGGACCCGGACGCAGCATGAATAAACTCAGGCCAGCAAGCGTGTGCTCCCGCAGCTTCTGCAAATCAAAACTGCCGGGCTCCGTCAGGCTGGCGACCGAAAACAACGCGTCATCGCTGTCTTCCGAAGCCAAAAGATGAAAGATGCCGAATCTGCCGTGCGTCAAACCCGACTTGCGTAAGGCGAGGATGACATCTTCTGCGGGGAACTCGCCGCTTCCCTTCCTGACGATACGCAGCGAGATCACCTTCTCGGGGACATCCGGCTTTTTGGTGTCTTCGGCTGGCGCGTCGCCTACCAGGTCCGGCTGCTCCGAAATAGTTTTGAACTCGTCGGTGCCATCGCTTTGCGTGAGATGCTCAACGGATTCGCTGAAAGCTGGCGTCACTTTGATAATGGAAGACTCTGGCTCCACGTCCTCGAGATCACTGAAGTCTGGCTCTATTCTTGGCTCAGCTGCACTGTTGCGCACTTCCGCCGCTGATTTTTTCCGCGCTGTCAGATAGATCAGCAGCACAATGACAGCACCGATGATCAGGAGCGCGATGCGTAAACTGTCCATGCCTACAACCCGCGTCAGGCAGCCGCCATCTTGACGGCTTCGTCGATATCGACCGCAACCAGACGTGACACGCCAGGTTCATTCATCGTGACGCCCATCAATTGCTGCGCCATTTCCATCGTCGCCTTGTTGTGGCTGATGAACACGAATTGCACGGTCTCCGACATTTCTTTAACGATATTACAGAATCGGCCAACGTTCGCATCGTCGAGCGGCGCGTCGACCTCATCCAGCATACAGAATGGCGCCGGATTCAGTTCAAAAATGGCGAATACCAACGCAACGGCCGTCAGCGCTTTTTCGCCACCCGAGAGCAAATGAATGGTGCTGTTGCGTTTGCCCGGCGGCCGCGCCATCACAGTAACGCCTGCCGCAAGCAAATCGTCACCGGTAAGCTCAAGGTAGGCCTGCCCGCCACCGAATAATTTCGGGAACAAGCGCTGGAATCCACTGTTGACTTGATCATAGGTCTCTTTGAACCGATTGCGCGTCTCTCGGTCGATCTTGCGAATCGCATTCTCCAGCGTGGTCAGCGCACCGTTCAGATCCTCGAGCTGCGCATCCAGATAATTCTTGCGCTCCGCCTGTTCTTTGAACTCCTCGATCGCGGCGAGGTTAATCGGGCCTAATCGATCGATGCGGCGTTGTGTCTTTTCGAGCTTCTCCACCCAGAGATCAATCGTTGCCTCTTCGGGCATTTCATCGCGAATTTCCTGCAACGCAAACTGTGTCGCAGTGAATTGTTCCATCAGGCCTTCTTCGCGAACTTTCGTCTCCTGTCCGGCCATCTTGGCCTCGTTCAGTGCATCACGCGCTTCGACGACGGTCTGTTCATGATCCGCACGACGCTGTTCCAGCTGACGCAGTTGCGCTTCGGCATTTTCGACGTGCTGACGCGCGCCACCGAGCTCTTTTTCGAGATCGACGCGCATCGCCAATTGTTCTTCCAGCGTACGCTGCATCGCTGCAACCGGCGCCTTGGCCTTTTCGATTTCCTGCTCCAGCGCGTTCTTGCGCTGCTGATACTGCTCGAGCTGTCGTCGCATGCGCTCAAGCCCCTGCTCTGCCGATTCGCGGGAGCTGCGACGTGATTCGTAACTGATCGCCAGATCTCGCGCGGCCGCACGATCCTGTGCCGCCTGTTCACGAGACCGATCCAGTTCCGCGCGTAATGTGGTGCGGCGCTCTTCCAAACGTTGACGGTCCTCGGCGACCGTGGTGATACGCAATCTGTTCTGCTCCAACACCTGCTGGCTATTGGCGATCTGCTGGCGCGCTTCAGCGGACTCCTGTGCCAGACCGTCGAGTGCTGATGTATTTGCCTTGGCACGCTGCTCTGCCTGCGTAAGGCGCAAGGTTGCGCTGTCGACAGCGGTAGTTGCCTCGGCGGCTTGACGGTTCGCCTGTGCCGCCGCCTGACGCAGTTCATCGCGTTCCGCCTCAAGTGCTTCAATCCGACTTTCTGCCGCCGACAAAGACTTCTCGGCATCGGCAACAGCATCTCGTTTCCCACGGATGCCTTTTTCAAGATCGCGAATCTCTTTTTCGCGGGCGAGTACACCGGCCCGCGTGTCTTCGCCGCGGCTCACACGCACCCAATACGGGCTCAGCCAGACGCCCTCTTTAGTGATGACCGATTCTTCCGGCGCCAGACGCGCCCGAATGGCCAAAGCGTCCTGCAGTGTTTCCGCGATCACGACGTTTGACAGCAAATGCGACACTGCCGCAGGCGCGCGCGCGACCACACTGGTCAGCCTACCGTCTTGCGTCGCAGCGCCAGTGCCACCGGTTTCCACAATCGTCAAAGCACCATCCGACAGACTGGATAACTCTCGAACGACACTATTAACGTCGTCGACACAGACCGCCTGAAGATAACTGCCAAGCACCGTCTCCACAGCCCGATCCCAGCCATCGCTGACACGCAGCGACTGCGCCAGGCGCGGCGCATCCGACAGCGCCTGGTTTTTCAACCATTCGCCGATCTGGTTGGTGCTCTCACCCAGCGCTGCTTTTTGCAAAGCCTCCAGCGACGCGAATCGACCGAGCATGGTTTGCAGTGCAGACCGCTCCTGATTCACGGTAGCCGAAGCTTCGCGCACCGCTTCGCGTGTGTCGTTCAGTTTCTTGTCTGCCGCCGACAATACAGTCTCAGCCTGCTCCAGCGCTGCACGCGCATGAACCGATGCCGCTTGCGCAGCATCACCTGCTTCGCGCAACGCTGGCAACGGAATCGCATCGCGCTCGGCGCTCAGCGACGTTGCGCGAGACTCGAGTCGCTCCAGACGCTGCTGCAACTGCTCAGTCCGTGTGTTTTCAACCTGCACCAGTCGCTCGGCCTCACTCGCCTCGCGATTGAAGGTTTCCCATTCTTCCTGCCACTGGGCCATCGCCTGCTCGGCCGATTGCAGAGACTCAGCGGAGGCACGCTCGCGTTCGCGTGCATCATCAAGGCCGGGCTCAAGCTCGCTCAGCGTCAGTTGCAACTGTTCCAGCTGATCGGCGTCTTTCTCGATGTGTCCGGCAATTTCAGCGAGCCCTGATGCAGCGCGTTCGAGATCCGCTTGCTGGCGTTGACGCATCTCACGATTGTGCTCAATCGACTGCTCCAGTCGTGCAATCTCGGCGCCCACTTTGTAATAGCGTCCCTGCACTTCATTGAACGCTTCCGAGGACTCTGCCAGACGTTCGCGACTCTCCTCGATACCGGCTTCCGCCTTGCGCTGCTCGGCAATGCTGGCCTGCAGGCGATTTTCGCGTTCGGCCAGAGAACAAACGTGCCGCGACATCGGTTGGGCGCAGTTCGCTTGGCGTGCTGTTGTTTCA
>JBCCDZ010000155.1:0-7587 GCA_039030525.1 Pseudomonadota bacterium
CATCGCGCTGGAAGATTATGCTGATTATCCGTTCCTGACCACGGCCCTGCCGACCGGTCAGACGCAGACAACAGATTTTAAAACAGCCATCCAATCGGCTCAAAAATTGGCACATTATCTGCGCCGCGATCTTGGCTATGAGCAAGGGGATGTGGTCGCGATCCAATCCCCCAATTGCACCTCTTACATTGTCAGCTTGCTCGGAGTGTTCCTCGCCGGCCTAACCGTGACCAATGTAAATCCGCTTTACACGGCTGCCGAAACCCGGCGCCAGCTGAAAGACAGCCAGGCGCGCTGCCTGATCGGTTCGACCATTTTCTCCGAAATGATGGAAGAGGCGATCGATGGCACACAGGTTGATCAGGTGATTTCGATCTCCGTGACCGATTTCTTCAAGCCGATGACGCGCAGCGCACTGAATTTCCTGCTGCGCAAGGTCAAGAAACTGGATCGCGCGTTTGTCGGGCCGCATCGGACGCTAAACGATATTCTGGCGGAATCGCCTAATCCCGATGCAAAGGCATTTGATTATGTCGCGGAGCTCGATCCGCATCGCGACACGATTTACCAATATTCCGGCGGCACAACCGGAATCTCAAAAGGCGTTCGGCTGACCGAAGACGGCTTGATGAGCAATATCGCGCAATTCGCTGGGGCTTGCCCGACCCTTTTGACGACGCCGAACCAGTCCATGTTGCTGGCTTTGCCCGTCTATCACGTGTTCGGCATGCTCGCCTCGGTCATTGCGATCACCAATGGCGGTCACCTGGTCTTGATTCCAAACCCGCGTCCGCTGACCAATATGAAGGCGGCGTTCAAAAAGTTTCAGCCAGACATTTTCCCGGGCGTGAATACGCTGTTCGAGAAGCTGCTTGAGGAAGACTGGTTCCAGGAGTCCGGCAAATGCATCAAGACGACAATTTCCGGCGCCGCGGCGCTGCATGATCATACCGCCAAATCCTGGATGAGTGCGACAGGCTCAAACATTGTCGAAGGCTATGGTATGACAGAAGCCACGACACTGATTGCCGTGCGCGATCATTCCGTTAGCCAATCCCCGGGCTCCGCCGGCACACCGCTGCCAGGAACCGAAGTGTGCATCATGCACAATGACACAGTCACGCGCGCGGCCAATATTGTCGGAGAAATCGTGATTTCCGGCCCACAGCTCATGCAGGGCTATCTTGGGCGCGACCAGGAAACGGAAAACGCTTATCTTGGCGACTGGTTCAAGACCGGCGACATGGGCCGTTTCGATGAGCGCGGAGAGTTGCATATTGTCGATCGCTGCAAGGACATGGTTCTGGTCAGTGGATTCAACGTCTTCCCGAACGAGATTGACGGCATCCTGTCCACGTGTCCCGGCGTTGGAGAGGCCGCAAGCGCCGGCATTCGGGTCTCCTCCGGGGGCGAAGAATTGCACGCATTTGTGGTCAAGCAGGACGAAAATCTATCGACCGAAACGGTGATGGCCCACTGCCGGGACCACCTGACCGGCTATAAAGTTCCGCGGCGCGTTCACTTTATTGAAGAATTGCCAAAGAACCCGATAGGCAAGATTCTACGGCGTAAACTTCAGGATTATTGCTAATTATTAAAGCGCTCAAGGCGTGACCCCGACAAGCTTTGGTCGTATTTTCTCCATTATTGGAAGCGAAAGAAAAAGGAGTCGCCAACCGCGAACGATTGGAGTATGCGCGCGGCTTGATGGTTAATATCGTTTTAACGGACCGTTGGTTGGGGGAGGAGAAGGCCCGCAACCAGACTAGAAAAGAGCGGCCGAAAGAGCGATCCGAGGTGGGGTTAGACACTCAGAATGACTTGGCAAACACGGCTCGCCGCGTTTTTGCGGCATCCGAGCGCATGGCTCGTCGCGATCTGCGCCGTCCTATCGGTCTGGCATTTGCAGAGCGCACCCACGCTGATGAAGCAATTGCGCGCGGTCACAATGTACGATTATTCGCTATCGATGAGTTTCGTCGGCGATGATCGCGACGTCGATGTCACCACTTTCCTCCCCGCCGCGGACGAGCGCCAAGACATTGTGCGGGAGAATATCCTTTCGGGTCAGCTGCAATTTGACGACCAAACCGACCCATCCGGTCGCCGCGGCATGTGGTCCGGCGATCAGGGACGCGACATACGCTATCACGCTCTGATCACATCGAAAGAATTGGTCTATGACCTGGACCCAGAACTTCAAGTCCCCCAATTCCTACCAGAACAGTACGGGCAATACCTGATCGAAGAAGAGGGCATTCAGGTCAATCACCCTGAAATTCGGGATCTCTGGTCTTCGATTCAGCCGGACGATAGCCGCCAGCTCGTGCCGGTTCTGAACGCAATTTACAATTACACCTATCAAGACATTGAAGGCGCGCCATTCAAAGGATTTACCGATGCTTTGACGGCGCTGCGTCTCGGGCGCGCGAGCTGCAATGGCAAAGGTCGTCTTTTTGTCGCGCTGGCCCGATCAAATGGTATTCCAGCCCGTCTGGTCGGCGGCGTCATCATGAATGAGGGATCGAAGAAGACATCGCACCAGTGGCTGGAGGTTCTGATTGAAGGTCGCTGGGTGCCATTCGATCCGACCAATGGATACTTCGCGCGCCTGCCCGAGAATTACTTGCGCCTTTATACCGGCGACCACGCCCTGTTCCGGCACACGCGAAACATCAATTTCGATTATCGCTTCACGATTTCACCGATCAGCCAGTCACCGGCTTTGTTTGAATTTGAAGAGAATGAGCCCGTTCTCAACCGCTTCAATGCGGCCCGGTTGATGCAGCTCACGGGCTTGCCGGAAGAAATGATTGGCGTCTTTTTGATGTTCCCGCTGGCCGCCCTGGTGACCATATTCCTGCGCAGCGTGATTGGCATCCAGACCTTTGGTATTTTCATGCCAATGCTGATCGCCGCAGCGTGTGTGAATACAGGGCTGTGGCTCGGACTCGCGACGTTTTCTGGCATTGTCGCCTTTGCCGTTCTGATGCTGGCTTATTTCAACTCGTTCAATATTCTCAAAATCCCGCGGCTTGCCGCTGTCATCACGATTTGTACCGTCCTGTTTATCGGGACCCTGCTTTGGCTCGGCGGGCGATCGAGCCTACAATTCGGTATCCTCGCGCTCTTCCCGGTCGTGATCATCTCGTTCCTGGCGGAACGCATTCACAATATGTTGGATGAAAGCGACTGGAAGGGCATGGTGAATACGGGCATCGGCACGCTGATCACCATTATCGCCTGCTATATCGTGTTCTCTTCGGTTATGCTGCAAGGCCTGTTCGCGCTGATGCCGGAACTCCTCTTGCTGGTTCTGGCTGTTCAGCTCGCCATCGGGCAATGGTCCGGCATGCGGCTACAGGAATATGTGCGGTTCCGTTCGATCCTGGGCAATGGACCTGTTCTCGGCATGAATTCGCGCAATCGCAACTATGTGAATCAATTGAATTCAACCGAATTGCTCGATCTCGCGGCGGACAAGTTGCGCAGCAAGGACATCCTTCGGGAAGCGGACGTTCCCGTCGCCAAGACTTATGCCGTCTGTCGATCGTTCCGCGAGCTGCCTGAATTTGTGCAAACCCTCTCCGATCTGGGGGCCTTCGCGCTTAAGCCCAATCGCGGGTCGCAAGGCAATGGCATCATGATTATTCGCGGCCGCGACGGCAAGAATTTCGTCACAGCAGGTGGCAAAATCCGCACCGCGGAAGACATGTCCCGACATGTTGGTGAAATTCTCAACGGGTCCTTCTCACAGAGCGGCGACGAAGATTACGCCTATGTTGAGCCGCTTCTCAGTCAGCATTCTGAGCTCAGCGCGCTTTCCGATTTCGGTTTGTCCGATATTCGCGTCATCTTGCACAAACAGCGCCCGGTTTCTGCAATGTTGCGCCTGCCGACAGAGAAGTCTGGAGGCAAGGCAAACCTGCATCAAGGGGCGATCGGGCTGGCCATTGATATCGAGAGCGGAAAAGTAACAAATGCCGCCCTGAAGGGCACAACCACACCGGAACATCCTGATACGGGCGCCGAATTGATCGGCTTCAAGATTCCAAAATGGCGACAGATTGTCGACATTTCCATCGCCTCCGCCGACGCCATTCCACTTGGCTATATCGGCGTCGACATCTGTCTTGATCAGGATCGCGGCCCATTGGTTCTTGAAGTCAATGGACGACCCGGGATCGAAATACAGAACGTGCAGCAAAAAGGTTTGGTCGAAAGCCTGACCGACAAAGGGTTAGCCCATGCATGAGCAATCACCATTCTTCTCAGCGCCAGTTTTAAGCGGCCTAGCTTTGGCATTAATCGGGATCGCTTTTATCGCGGAGACCGTGGTGAGAACCGACGACCAAAGCGGCATTGTGCGGACTATTTCTTCGGATGATCAGCAAGAAATCGAACAGCTTGTAGAAAGCGACATCACGGAGGATTTCCAGGCCGACCTGATCGAAATCGTTCAGGATACCTCATTGGCACCGCTAAGCTCTGACAAACTCCGGGCCACCCTGTTCTTCCGCACGGCAGATGAGACAGAGCGCCCAAAATTCGAGGCCTATATTGGCGGGTTACTCGCCAAGCGCAAACGCCATGAAGAAGCGCTTAGCGTGTTGACGGCGCTCTCGCCTGAACAGCGCATCGAACATGGCAGCTCCTTCGCTTATGCGCAGTCTTATCGCGGTGCGGGCAACACACCGGCCGCCATCAATGCTTATGCGATCCACGTCGCGGCCAATCCAAATCACAATCCGGGTTACGTGAATTACGGGATCCTGCTGGCTGAAACCGGTCAACACGAAGAAGCTGTGCGCGTGTTTGAACGATCGGTTGATATCACCAGCAGTTCGCGCAAGGGCAAATCCTTGTCGCTATTGGGTCAATCGCAAATGGCGCTCAGCGCTTATGAAGGGGCGATCGACTCATTCGATAAATCGATCCAGTTCCGCCCGGATAGCGGCCCGACATGGCGACGCTTTGCGACGGCAAAGGCGCGCGCCGGGACCTATCTTCCAGGAGAAGTGGAAGCCGATTATCAGCGCGCGCTGGCGCTGGCGCCGGACAGTGCCCTGACGATGAAGGAATGGGCTGAGTACAATTTCTCGTTTGGTCGCTTCGAATCTGCGCTGCCAATGTTCCGCGCCGCCAGCGAGGCCGCCGCCTCTGACTTTGACATCCTGTTCTCGCGCTCAGCCAATCTGCTCGCATCAGAACGGCCGCGCGCAGCGCGCCAGCTGATCCGCCGGATGGAGAATATCGAAATGTCGTCGGAACAACAGGTCTTGCTGCAGGCGCTGCAAGAGGCCAGCGGCATCATTCGGCCACCAACGCTTGAAACCCGCGATCTGACATGCGCTGCTGCTGACCCGAGCGAACGCCGCGCCTATATGTGCCTGCTCCTGAATCTCGCTGTTGAAGATATGGATGGGGCGACCGAGATCACACAGCGTCTGCCTGAAACATCAATCTTCACACAACCGGCCGCCTTTGCGCTGGCGCGCTTTGAGCATCGCCAAGGGGCCTCGCAGTCGGCGTCGGAACGTCTCGATGTGTTGCTCACGAAGAACCCCCAAAGCCCGCTCTTCTGGCTTTACAAAGCCCGGACGCTCGCTGCGACGGATGCTCATGATGAGGCGCTCATCGCGTTCCAAACCGCATTGAACCTGAACCCTGAAAGCCGCAAGATTACGCTCGAACTAAGCGATCACCTCTCGCGAATGGAAGCTTATGACGACGCTGAGCAACTTCTGACCGGTTACGCCGCGCTAAAACCAAATGACGCCACTGTCCTGATGGCGCTGGCCCGTATCCATGAAGCTGCGGGTGCCCCAGAAAAAGCCGAAGAAACTCTGCTGCAATTGATGGAAATGAGCGAAGAGAATGATGCTGAACTGACACAGCAACTCGTTTCGGTTCAAGTCTCTCTCGAGAAATTCGCAGATGCTCTGGAAAATGCCGACAATCTGCTCGAGCAAGACCCGGCCAATATTGCGGTGCGCGAACTTCGTGTCGAAGCGCTCGT
Source organism: Pseudomonadota bacterium (assembly GCA_039030525.1). Lineage (GTDB taxonomy): Bacteria > Pseudomonadota > Alphaproteobacteria > Caulobacterales > Hyphomonadaceae > Henriciella. The sequence goes on from JBCCDZ010000155.1 coordinate 6,020, forward strand.
TCAGCTGGATCGAGAAGAAGACGCACAGGAAGAGAGAGATCGCATTCGGCGTCTGACCCCGGCCACGGCGGGCGAACAGGTCGAGACAACAGAGCTCGCCTCTGCTGCCCCTAACGTGAATTGACGGGCATACGCATTTCAGCTGCAACACGTCGGAGAGCTGCCTCAGCCACGTTCAACGAGACTTCCAGGTCATCGAGCGTATCTTGTGAAACATGCTCCAGGTCGGATTTGACCCAGAGAATGGCCTTCAGCATGTCTGCGACATATTCGACGTCTGATATTTCTATATTCGTGTCGTGCATGTGTTGCACTCCTACTTGAACGCGTTCACCGAATTCGATTGCGCGCGGCCTCGTACAGCTTTCAAATGATATACTGAACCCAGGAAAGGCAGTCCCAACTGTCATTAACCTTAAATCACTCGAATCTGCCCGGCACATCAGGGGTGAGAATGAGATTTCCGGCGTCGCCACGCGCAATTCAGGAACAATAAGAAATAATCGCGCGATCGCCTGTATTTGATGCTTAAGAGGGTTTGACTCTATTGGCTGTTTGGTGTTTACCCGCGCCTTCATGCCCGCGCCGGGAACGGCAGCGGCAAAAAGTTTCATTTTATGTGTTCCGGAAGGACGAGCGCCATGTTCGCGGTCATTAAGACAGGTGGCAAACAGTACAAAGTTGCCGAAGGCGATGAGATCGTCATTGAAAAACTCGCCGCTGATGCAGGTGAAAGCGTCACGTTTGAAGACGTTCTGATGTTGGGCGACGACAAGAAAGTAACCATTGGTGAGCCTGTTGTGGCTGGTGCCAGCGTCGTTGGTACAATCGCTGAGCAACGCAAGGGCGCCAAAGTCCTGATCATGAAAAAGCGCCAGCGCAATACCTACCGGCGTAAAAAAGGTCACCGTCAGCTCGAAACTGTTGTGACCATCGACTCTATCCTTGCTGACGGCAAAAAGGCGCCAGCGAAGAAGAAAGCGGCGCCTAAGAAGGACGACGCTCCGAAGAAAGAAGCGGCGCCAAAGGCTAAAACCGAAACCAAGGCGCCAGCGGCCAAAAAAGATGATGCAGCCAAACCAGCTGCTAAGAAGGCTGCGCCCAAGAAAGAAGCTGCACCCGCTAAGGCTGACGATCTGACAAAGATGAAAGGCCTCGGCAAAGTGTTTGCCGGCAAGCTGGAAGCAGAAGGCATCACAAGTTTCGCACAAATCGCGAAAATGAAAAAAGCTGACATCGATGCTCTGGAAGAGAAAATCGGCGCAGCAGGCAAGTTTGAGAGCAATGACTGGGTCGCCCAGGCGAAAGAGCTCGATAAGGGTTGAGTTTTCAGTTATAGGCTGAAACATAAGTTTGGAGAGCGGATATGGCTCATAAAAAATCAGGTGGTTCGTCCAAGAACGGACGCGATTCAAATCCTAAATATCTCGGCACCAAGAAATATGGTGGCGAGCACGTGATTCCTGGCAACATCATTATCCGTCAGCGCGGTACCAAGACCTATCCGGGTCGCGGCGTTGGCATGGGTAAAGACCACACCCTGTTCGCCCTCGTCGAAGGTAAGGTGC
>JBCCDZ010000156.1:0-7552 GCA_039030525.1 Pseudomonadota bacterium
CTTTCTGAAACCCCTCATCGCCATAGGTTTCAGCAATGAACGCAGTCGTCGCAGCGCCTTCTGCAAACTCGGGTTGAGACAGAGCATCAATCAGGAAGTCTCGATTGGTTGCAGGTCCGAACAAAGCGGTCGACTCGAGCGCGGCGCGCAGTCGTCTCAGCGCCTCAGGTCTTGTATCGCCTTTGGCGATGATCTTTGCGACCATGGCATCATAGAATGGCGATACATCTGACCTGGTTTCGATGCCGTCATCGACTCGAATGCCTTCGCCTTCAGGCGGCGCCCAGTGAAGCACGCGTCCTGTGCTCGGCATAAAGTCATTCTCGGGGTCCTCCGTATACAGACGAACCTCAATCGCATGCCCGGTCAGTTGAACGTCGTCTTGCGTCAATGGCAATGCACGACCCTCGGCGACGGCAATCTGCAAAGCGACCAGGTCCAGGCCGGTCACTTCTTCGGTCACAGGGTGTTCCACCTGCAAGCGCGTGTTCATTTCAAGGAAATAGAACGCGCCATCCGCATCGAGTAGAAACTCAACTGTGCCCGCCCCGCGATAATCGACCGCGCGGGCGGCAGTGACCGCAGCTGCGCCCATCTCTGCACGCAGCTCAGGCGTCATAACCGGACACGGCGCTTCTTCAATGACTTTCTGATGACGCCGCTGAACCGAACAATCGCGCTCGCCCAGGTGAAGGACATTGCCGTGTGCATCAGCGAAGATCTGAATCTCTACGTGCCGCGGCTTTCGCACAGCCTTTTCGATGATCAGAACGCCAGAGCCAAATGCGTTCTCGGCTTCCGACCGCGCCAGCTTGATCGCATTCTCAATCCCTTTGGCTTTATGAACCAGGCGCATGCCGCGACCACCGCCACCAGCGGCGGCTTTGACCATAACCGGAAGCCCAATTGTCTTGGCCGCGGCAATCAGGGTCGCGTCAGATTGATCTTCATCCTGATACCCCGGAATGCAGGGCACACCGGCCTCCAGCATGGCGCGCTTGGACCGGGCTTTGTCGCCCATGACCTCGATCGCCAATTCGGGCGGACCGATAAAGATCAGGTCATGCTCGGCGCAGGCTTTTGCGAAAGCCGCATTCTCGGACAGGAAGCCATAGCCCGGATGAACAGCGTAGGCGTTTGTGGCCTGCGCAGCGGCAATGATCTTGTCGATAACCAGATAGGACTCGCCGACGGGCGAGGCCCCGATATGTACCGCCTCATCTGCAAGCTGGGTATGCGGCGCGCCAGCATCCGCGTCAGAATAAACCGCTACCGTTTTGATCCCGAGGGCTTTCGCTGTGCGCATCACCCGGCAAGCGATCTCGCCGCGATTAGCGATCAGGATTTTCGAAATCTCCGTCACGGTTCTGCCACCCAGTTTGGTTTTCTTTTCTCGACAAATGACGCCACGCCTTCCTTGCCCTCGTCACTCATCATGCGCCCGGCAAAATTTTCAGCCGCTGATTGAATGGCCTCGTCGCGGCTCAAGGCTGGCAAAGCGAGGATCAGGGATTTGATGTCCGCCACCGCGCCTGGTGCGCAGCGCAAAACCTGTTTTCGAATTTGCAGTTCGTGCGCCTCTAATTCTTCAACCGTCTCGCCCAGAATATCAGCAAATCCGAACTCAGCGCTCTGGCGCCCGTCAAACCGCGCGGCCGTCAACATCAGGCGCCGCGCCGTGGCATAGCCAAGCTTCTGGATCACGAATGGAGAAATCTGCGCTGGCGTCAGCCCAATCGCGGTTTCGGTCATCGCAAACCGCGCGTTGGCGTCGCAAATCACGAGATCGGCGCAACACGCCATCCCGAACCCACCGGCAATGGCTGCGCCTTCTATCAACACGATCACCACTTGCGGCATGCGATTGACGAGATCGAACATGTAAGCGCCGCCAATCGAGTTCTGCACAACATCGTCGGAACTTTGCCCGCCCTGTTGACCCGCTTTGAACGATTTGAGGTCGCCGCCTGCGCAAAACACACCGCCACGGCCGCGCAGGGTGATGCCTCGAACGGCGCGGTCGTCTTTCACGTGCTCTAACGTTTTGACCAGGTCGCTCACGAGCTCGGCCGACAAGGCATTGCGGCTTTCGGGTTGATTGAACCAGATGGTCAGCCAGCCATTGGTCAACGTAAGGTCTAGCGCTGTTACGTCAGGAAGATGTGTCATCAGCGTCTCCTAGAACCGCGCGATGCCGAAGCTGTTTTCGCGCACGTCGCGATGGCGCGACTCCCACACAGTGGCGAGCAGGAAACCCAGCGTCCGGCGCGTGTCGCGCGGATCGATCATGCCATCATCCATGTCGTGACCGGATGTGTAGAAGCCACTCGATTGGCTGTTGAACAGATGCGTAAGATGCGCCTCTTGTCTGCCCAGAACATCGCGGTCCGGCTCTTTGCCTGCGGCTTTGGCAGCGCCCTCTGCGACGATCGACATCACTGTGGCTGCCTGTTCGCCGCCCATCACACCGGTCGATGCATTCGGCCAGGATAGCAGAAAGTCCGGCTCAAACGCGCGGCCGCACATGCCGTAATTCCCAGCGCCATAGCTGGCGCCAATCTGGAAGGTCAGTCGCGGCACTTCGATGTTGGTGACAGACTGGATCATCTTCGAGCCGTGCTTGATCATCCCGGCCCGCTCATATTCCATTCCAACCATATAGCCGGTCGTATTCTGCAAGAAGACAACCGGCGTATCTGCCTGATCCATCAGTTGCATGAATTGGGTCGCCTTAGTCGCTCCTGCCGGATCGATTGGCCCATTATTGCCAATCAAGCCACAGCGAAACCCGTGCACATTGGTTTGAATACAGACCGTCGATACGCCGTAGCGCGGCTTGAAGTCGATAAAGTCTGAGCCGTCGACAATGCGCGCCACCACTTCGCGGACATCATACGGCCTGCGATAATCGACAGGGACAACGCCTGCAATTTCATCCGGGTCGTAAATCGGCGGCGCGACATCTTCCATGATGCGTTTGGGGCATCGCGTATTCCAGCCGAGCCGGTCGATCACCTCTCGCGCCATGATCAGCGCGTCCTTGTCATTCTCGGCAAGATACTCTGCCAGGCCTGACACAGAGGCGTGCATTTCAGCGCCGCCCAGTTCGTCTTCGGTGGCGATTTCGCCTGTCGCCGCTTTCAAGAGTGGGGGTCCGGCGAGAAAGGCTTTGCCACGCCCTTTCACCGCCACGACATAATCACTCATGCCGGGCATGTAAGCGCCGCCGGCGGTGGAGGACCCGTGCAGGATCGAGATGACCGGAATGCCGGCCTTGGACAATTTGGCCTGGCCAGCAAACAAAGCACCGCCACGCGAGAAGCCTTCAACCGTATAATTGACCAGGTCACCGCCAGCACTTTCAACCAGGTGGACATAAGGCAGCTTCTGTTCGAGCGCGATCTGCTCTGAGCGGATGATCTTGTAGCCGGTTGAGCCGGTCATCGCGCCTGCCATGATGCCACTATCATCAACGACGATCATGCAGCGCGTGCCCTGGATAAATCCGATGCCGCAAATCACCGTCGAGCCCGGTAGAGAATTCTCTTCTGGTCGACCGTCCGACAAATATCCTGACAGATTTCCGATCGCGAGCCACGGCATGCCGGGATCGAGCAATCGCGCCAGTCGGTCTCGCGGTGTCAGCTGGCCGCGCGCTTCAAAGCGGGCGCGGCGCTTCTCGGACAGCAGACGCGTGCGGCCGTTCAGGTCATTCAAGCGTTCGATCAAGGCCAGCATATCCGCCCTGTTTTCCTGGAACGCTTCAGAGCTCGGAAGAATGCGGGATTTAAACACGCTCATCGCTACAATGCCTCCGCCAGCGTTCGAGGGATAGGAATGCCGGTCTGCAACAAGATCTGCGAATAGCCTTTGGCCTGCGGATCGTTGCGCAACGACGCGACGCCGCCTCCGCCGAGGACATTGTCCATCAGAATGTTCATTGCGCCAGTGCCGGGCATGTAGAAGCGCTCCACTTTGCCTTCGAGAAAATGCTGAAAGCGGCTTTCAATCTCTGCCTCGGTCAGTTTCGCCCAGATCCACGGCGCATAGGATTTGTCGCGCGGCAGGAACCCGACATTGGCCTTGTCGCCTTTATCGCCAGAGCGCGCATAAGCGAGCTTGATCAAAGGCACCTCGACAAGATCCTTGGCATCAGACTGCGGCGCGCTTGGTCCTGTAATTGGGTCAGACGTGATGGATGCGCGGTCGCGAACACATTCTGCTGATAGTGCTATGGTCTCACCGCCCGAGACAAGTTCAATCGGCACATCAGCTTTTGGGACCAAGAATGAGAACAGCCGCAGCACCGGTGACGGACGCGACCGCCCGTCCGAGAAGCCTGACAAGCCCGGCGGCGCGGCCAGGCCATGACCGGCAAGTTCTTTGAGCAACATTCCGACCGCGCGTTGGTCCGGATGCTTGGCCGCGACTTTAACCGCGACGGAGCGCGACGGAGATGAGGCGCCATATTCGCCATAAACGCTTTCATCGCCGATCAGTTCAACCAGCGTCTCCGTAAAGTCTGGCGCATTCACGGCTCGCAGTTTTCGGCGCGCGCGCAGCAAGACACTGTCAGCAAAGGCCCGCGCTTTGCCGCTCGCCGCGTCGCCATAGAAGAACATCACCGTGCCGGCACGCCAGCCATCTTCATACGTCGCGCTCACTTTGTAAGTTTCTGGTACCGCGACGCCTTTAGCCCCGGTCACCTGTACCCGGTCCGGCGCGAGTTCAGCGAGTTCCACATGCGAGAAATCACAGATCACGTCTGGCAGCGCATAGGCCGCCGGATCGCCGATTTCATACAGCATCTGCTCACCGACCGTGCCTACCGTGACGGTGCCTCCTGTCGCGTCGGGCTTGGTGCAGACAAAGCTGCCATCTGCCTGGATTTCCGCGATCGGATAGCCGACCTCATGCAAGCTGTCCGCAACATCTTCCCAGTCAGTATAATTTCCGCCTGTCGCTTGTGGACCACATTCGAGAATGTGGCCTGCCAGGCTGCCGCATGCCAACCGATCGAGATCGTCGCGCGTCCAGCCAAATTCATGGATACAAGCGCCAAGCGTGACCGCGCAATCTACGCTGCGGCCTGTGACAACAATATCCGCACCTCGCGCCAGTGCTTCCGCAATTGGAAACGCGCCGAGATAGGCATTAATGCTCGCCAAGGTTTCTCTTTCCGGGAAAGGCGTATGGGAAAACATCTCGGCATAATTCTTCTCTGCCAGCTCATCCGCACGCGGAAGCAAATCATCGCCAGCGACGACCGCCACTTTCAGATCGAGCCCTTGCGCCTCAACCAGGGCTTCAATCGCCTGCCCGCAAGCGACCGGATTTACACCGCCCGCATTCGATACGATCTTCACGCCTTGGTGCGCGATTTCTTTCAGATTGGGCTTCATCACCGCTGTGACAAAGTCTGTGGCATAACCGAGATCGGGATTTTTGGCCCGCGCCCGCGCCAGGATCGACATGGTGATTTCGGCCAGGTAATCGAAGACGATATAATCGAGCCCGCCCGCCGACAGAAATTGCGGGACAGCCATATCGCTCTCGCCCCAATATCCACTTGCACCACCGATGCGAACCACGCGCTCTGCCATGTCGCGCTGACCTCCCGCAATTGAATTCATCTTGTTGTGAATCTACAAAAATGAGTATCGCTCACAATTGACAAGTCAAGCTCAACTTGAGATGACGACGCGTCATAGGCGACACAGTGAGACGATAGATTGAACACACAAACGCGCACCAAGACCCGACGTCAGAAAGTCGAAGCGCGCGAGCAAGCGATCCTGGACAGCGCCCGAAATGTCTTTTTCAACAAAGGCTATGATGGCGCCAGAATGTCGGAAATCGCAGCCGGGGCTGAGATCGCGGAAGGCACGATCTACATCTATTACAAGAATAAAGCTGCGCTGATGCGGGCAATCAACTCAGAGTTCTGGCAAACTCTTACGGCCGATGCCTGGGCAGAGATTGAAGAGATTGATCATCCTTATGACGCGTTGTTGGCGCTCGCGCGGTTCCACATACAATCCCTGATAGATCAGGCAGACATGATCGACTTGACGCACTCCTTGCGCATCGTGTCTGCCGATGTTGGCACCTCAACCGCAGAGCTGAAAACTTATGTCCGCGTATTCGACACACTCTACTCGCGCGGCGTCGACCGGGGTGATCTAAAACCCCACCCGTCGCTCTGGGTAGTCCGTGACGTATTTTTCGGCACGCTGGATTATTCCGCCCGAACACTTCGGCTGCATCAGGACACAGTTATAGATCCGGTCGTGACCAATCTGATTGATGGCATCTGGGCCCAATACGGTACCCAGGCCGGTCTGGCGAAGGCAACCGGTTCGACGAGCTCGTCGGACCTCCTCTCGCGCCTGGAAAATGCGGTTGCGCGGGTCGAGCAGCTCGCCCCGCAGGCGGACAAACCGAGCGGCTAAGCTGCAGACCGTCGGGCGCGATAGAGCGCCAAAGCAATCACCACCATGACGATCTCAAAATAGAGCAATGGCATAATCGCCGATGGCGGCGCACCGACCGCGGCGATGGATGCAACTCGCCCAATGGCTGCGCCAAACATGAATATGGCGACAAACAATAATGCATCTTTCCGCCGCGTCTCGGAAATGGCGCCAAACAGGAATACGAATGCCGACATCAGGAAGATCCCGCCATAGCTGGAGCGCAGCATATTATCCATGCCGGCGCTCCCGGTCTGCAAATCATATCGCGCCAGAAGCAGATTTGGATCGTATAGATACGCGAGGCCGATCGCCCCAATAGCAATGGCGTTGAATGCCAGGAAAATTCGCGAATACATAATCTGCTCCTTGCGCTGAAAGCGGCTCTATTCCGCCGGGGTGGCGTGACCGTGTTTGGCAAGCCATTCGGCTTCTTCGCCAGGTTCAGGCATAATTTCACCGCCCTCCAGGACCCAGCTGGCGGGAACGTCCGCAGTGATCATATCAATCTCGTCCAGCGCGATACCGGTATGTGTGTGGATTGATGTCCGCATCTCGGAAGTGATTTGCGCCTTCTGGGCATCCGTCCGCCCGGCGCGAATACTGCCAAACAGGGATGCTGTCTTGTCGCCGAGCGGCTGATTGGGGGCATTTTCAACGAAGAAAGCGTGCACGAATTGCGGCGGTGCGCCGGTCACCGCGCAGTGAACCCGGGTAATGTCTGCAGCGATCTTAGGCTTGGCTGAATCTTCAATAGCGCCTTTCACGGCGTTGCAAATATAGAGGGGCATTGGGAACGTCTCCTATTCTGATACGGGGTCTGAGATGACGCCGACAATTTCGTTAAGCGAGCACTTAGTCTCACGGGTCCAGATGTCGCAAAGCTCTCGCAACATGGGCTCTCTATCGGCCTTTGAAATTGGCTCTGGCGACCGCATCGAAACCACAACCGACGTGCTGGGCGCCCCGGCTGTAAATCCACTTCGTTCAGGGATTGCCAGCCAATTGATTTCTGCTGGTGCGCCGAATTGACGTTCGGCGAACGCGCTTAGATTCGATCGCAGGACCGCTTCGGTCTC
>JBCCDZ010000157.1:0-7471 GCA_039030525.1 Pseudomonadota bacterium
GTCACAGGACTGGCAATTGTCAACGACCCGCACGGTTCTCGGGCGGATGGAAGCCAAAGGCTGGGTCAAGCGAAACGGCGATGTTGATCCCGTAACGTTTGAGCCTTTACTCGACCGCGTCGAAACGCTTGGCACTCTGGTGCGTCATCTGGCGCGTAAAGTTCTCGACATGGACGGCCCGATCCCGGCCACCATGTTTGCCGAAAGCCCGCACCTTTCGGACGATGAGCTCGATGAACTGGATCAAATCATCAATGCTGCGGAAGCCCGTAAAAACGGAGAATAGAGTATGTCAGCCCTCTGGTTCATCGCGTTTTCGTTGATCTGGACGGGGTTGTTAGCGGGGGGCGCTCGATTTCTGAGCCGTGAGCCCGTTCCAGCCCGGTTTGCCCACACAATCTGGCGAGGTGCTGCCCTCCTGGCATTTCTGCCTTGGATTATTGCCGGCGTTTACGCCCTCATTCCAAGTCCCATCGCGACGCCGATTCCGGATCTGCCTTATATTGGCGGCGCCGCTGAAGCCTTGTCGACCACAGCAGCGGTCCAGGCCGCCAATGATGCTTCATCCGTTCCGTTGATCGCCATCGTTCTGACCGGTTTGCTGGTCGGTGGGTGGCTTGTCAGAGCCGGTGTTAACGCGCTGTGTCAGGCACGACTGCAAAACATCAAGAAGATGGCGAAACCAAACCAACAAGTCCGCGCCGACCAATGGGCCCGGATGCTAGGTCTCAGTCAGACACCGGACACCGCCAGTATTCCGCATGGCTCGCCCTTCCTCGCCGGCATTCGCCAACGCACCATCTACTTGCCGGAAGCGGTGACTGATCAGCGTGACGCGGACATCATTCTTGCGCATGAGTGCACGCATATTGCGCGCGGCGACTTGATCACAAGACCGTTTGAAAGACTGGTCGCGGATGTCTTCTGGTTCTCGCCCTTTGCCTGGATGATGCGTCGTGAGCTCGACTATTGGCGTGAAGCGGCAACCGACGAACAGACGGCGCAGCTGACGGGTGACAATGTCGCCTATGCTCGCGCCTTAGCTAAAACCGCGAGGGTAACGCGTCCGCATCCGACGCAGGCACTCCCCGTCGCCGCGTTTATCTTGCCGCGTCATGCGACCTTGAAAAAGCGTCTGACGCAATTGCTTGAGCGCGATGCCCGCAAGCCACGCCAGCGCCTGGCCATTCTCGCACTCGCAGCCGGATTGGTCATGGCGCCGCTATCGCTTGCTCACGCGACGTCCGCCGTCAGTGGCAGCGTCTTCAAACATGCCATCTTCGTTGACGCCTGGGCCAGTGTCAGTGTCCCGTTTGGCAAAATCTACTATCCCGGCGAGGCTGAAAAGAAATGGCATTATGGCGTCGATATCAAAGCCAAAAAGGGCACCGCGCTGCACAGCCCGGCCGAAGCTAAAGTGCTGTGGACCGGCAAGAAAGATGGATATGGTTATACCGTCGACATCGAGCTGAAAGACGGTCGCAAAATGCGCTTTTCATCCTTGTACAAAATTCTGGTTGAAGACGGTCAGGTCCTGAAGCCGGGCGAATTGATCGGCAAGGTGGGCAGCTCCGCAAAAGACTCCACCGGCCCGCATTTGCATCTGGAAGTCTATCATCATGGCGAGCATCTCGACCCACTCGAGGTCAAGGGGCTGATCATTTATGAAGAGTGTTGTGAGCGCTAACCGATTTTTCGAGTTAACAGAGTCTTTCTGAATTCGTTTAAATTTTTCTAATTCGCTTTTCTCCGCTGCACGTGTTTGCCTTTGGCGAAACACGAGGAGCGCGCGATGAGGACACAGCTGAAATGGGCACTGCTGAGCATAGTCTGCGCGGCCTTCTTGCCCGCCACGCAGGCGCAGGAATTGCCGTCAACGAATGGCATTGCCTTCGATCACGCGATCCTGAAAACAGCCAGTAAGACCTCGCCATTCGGCACTCGCAAAGATCCGTTTCGCGATCGCATGAGCTGGCATGGCGGCGTTGATCTGGGTGCCGCCTGGGAATCGATGATCCACGCACCAGCCAAGGGCGAGATCGTCTATGCCGACACCAAAAGTGGCTATGGTAAGATGATTGATCTGAAGGTCTCAGACGGCTGGGTGTTGCGATTCGCGCATATGAAGAACCTGGCCGTCACCGTCGGCGAGACGGTGGAACCTGGCACCGTATTAGGCGAGATTGGCAGCACAGGGCGTGGTGCAGGCCCGCACCTGCATCTCGAAACGCGCTATCGCGACAAACAATATAATCCCGAATTGATCGAGGCTTTGATGCTGTTCGAGACGGAAGCCGAATAAGCCTAGTCGAACAGTTTCGACACACTCTCATTGTTGGCGATCCGCCGGATCGCCTCGCCTAGAAGCGGCGCGACGGACAGCACGCGGAGCCTTTTCGATTTCAGGTCGTCGTCGCTCGGCTGAATCGTATTGCAGATGACCAGCTCATCCATGACGGAATTCTCGATCCGACCGACCGCATTGTTCGACAGGACGCCATGGGTGATATAGGCGCTGACCGAAACCGCGCCCTGGTCCTTCAATGCCGCAGCGGCGTTGACCAGCGTACCGCCAGAATCGCAAATATCATCGACCAGGATACATTTGCGGCCATCGACGTCACCGATAATATTCATGACTTCCGACTTGCCCGCTTCCGGGCGGCGTTTGTCGACAATGGCGAGATCGGCGCCAATTCTTTTCGCAAAAGAGCGCGCCCGGACCACGCCGCCTACGTCTGGCGACACGACCATGAGCTTGTCCTTGCCCATGCGGCGCTGGATGTCGTCGACCATGACCGGCAGCGCGATCATGTTGTCGGTTGGAATGTCAAAAAAGCCCTGGATCTGACCCGCGTGTAAATCCATGGTCAGCACCCGGTCTGTGCCCGCAGCAGAGATCAGATTGGCCACCAGCTTAGCGGAAATTGGCGTCCGGCCATCGGTCTTGCGATCCTGACGGGCGTAACCGAAATAAGGAATAACCGCAGTGATGCGCGCCGCGGATGCACGGCGCAGCGCATCAATACAGATCAGCAATTCCATCAAATTGTCATTGGCGGGTCGAGAGGTCGACTGGATAATGAAGACATCCTCGCCGCGCACATTCTCATTGATCCGGACAAAAATCTCATTGTCTGCGAAATTCTTCACTTCCGCGTCGGTCAGCGGACAATCAAGATGATCCGCAATCGCCTCAGACAGGGGTCGATTTGCGTTGCAGGAAATCAGTTTCATGAATCAGCCGCCTTTGCCCGATAGCACCTGTCCCCGCATTAAGACGAAGGTTAAGTGAGTCGCAAGGTGACTCTTCTGTGACACCTGTCTTTTATCAGTGCGTGTGGCGAAAACTCGACAATCATGGCTTGAGCACGCGCCCGGCGACCGCATCCAACCGAGCCAGAATCGCCGGATCACGCCCCTCCGGCGACGTGATCATCGCAAAATCGAGGCACGTCTCGATGCCTTGCGGCGACGGTGTCCGCGCCACGCCCTGCAACGCTTCCGCGAGCGACCTGATCGTCGTTTTGGCCTTGGCGGTGTTGGCCGCCATAACCTCCAAAACGTTCGTAACTTCAACCGCTGCTTCGTCTTCGCGCCAGCAATCGTAATCGGTGACCATGGCTATGGTTGCATATGGCAGTTCAGCTTCACGCGCGAGCTTGGCTTCCGGCATGTTCGTCATGCCAATCACATCGCAGCCCCACTGGCGATACATATGGCTTTCTGCCCGTGAAGAGAATTGCGGGCCTTCCATGGCCAAATAGGTGCCGCCGCGATGGGTTTTGGCACCTGCAGCCGCAGCCGCATCACCTGCCAGACCAGACAGGCGCGAACAGATCGGGTCTGCAACAGAGACATGCGCGACCATGCCTGGCCCGAAAAACGTCTTTTCGCGTGCAAATGTACGATCAATGAACTGATCGACCATGACGAAGTCGCCGGGCGCATATTGCTCCTGCAACGAGCCGCAGGCCGAGATGGACAGGATATCGGTGCAGCCGAGCCGCTTCAGCGCATCAATATTGGCGCGATACGGAACCGTGCTCGGACTCAGGCGATGCCCTTTGCCATGGCGCGGCAAGAAAATGAACTCGACATCGCCGACTTGGCCTTTGACCAAAACATCAGACGGCGCGCCCCAGGGCGTCTCGATGCGGACGTCTTCGCTGTTTTCCAGTCCGTCGATCGCATAGAGACCGGAGCCTCCGATCACACCAATCACCCATTTCGACATAGACATTCTCCAAATGCGAAAACCCCGCCCTTGGAGCAATCCAGAGCGGGGTCGTCAATTCACGTAACTGTGTCGCGAGGCTTAGTGCTCTACATCGCGCCAGATGCGCTTGTAAGAGAACCAGAGCAGGATCGCGAGCAAAACCAGGTACAGCATCACCGGCAAAGCCAGCGACTTGCGTTGGCCCTGTTTTGGATCGCCCGCCCATTGCAGGAAACTGGCGACATCATAAGCCATCTGAGACGTCGTCGCCTCGGTGCCATCAATGTATTCGACACGGCCTTCCGGAAGCTGCGGCGCCATGGCCAGGAATCCGCCATACGGAGCGTGGCGTGGGTCACCATCCCATTGTGGTGTCGTATCACCAGCAAAGTAGGGATTGTAATAGAGGCCGGTTGGCTGGGTCAGCGTGCCGACTGTCTCGTCTTCATCGAATTCAAGATAATTGACGTTGAGACCATCATCGCCAACCTTGGTCTTGATCTTGTCATCCTTATACCCGGTCAGCAGGGAATACAGGTAAGATGCGCCATCGCCGTCAGCGCCGTGGCCACGAGCTTTGGTGATGACGGACAGATCTGGCGGCAGCGCGCCACCATTGGCCGCCTTGGCGGCATTTTCATTCGGATAAGGCGATCGGAATTGGTCAGCTGGAATCGCGGGACGATAGACCGGGTCGCCATTCTCATCCGGATTTGGATCCAGAATTTCGACTTCCGCGGCGAGCGCTTTGACCAGCGGGTTATCGTTCGCGTTCTTGTACTCATCGTTATAGAACGGCCCGCCTGGCTCACCCAGATTGCGGTAAGATAGTAGCTTCATGCCATGGCAAGACGCGCAAACCTCTTGATAGACTTGGTAACCGCGCTGAACGCTTTCCTTGTCGAGCTTACCAGCGGGTACTTTCGCAAACGACCAGCCCTGTTCAGGCGCGTGCGCGTGTTTTGCGCCGCCCGCGGCATGGGCAGACAGGCCAAGAGCGATGGCGCCAAGACCTGCGAGGAGAGGACGGAAGAGTTTCATATCCGTTATATCCTTATTCGGCTGGCGCCGCAGCCGGCGCATCATGTCCAAGAATGGAGTGGTGAATCGAATCCGGCTCGCCTTTCGGGCGCTCTCTGAGCCCCAGAACTGGCAGAATGAGCAGGAAGAATGCGAAATAATAAGCCGTCAAAATCTGCGACAGGATTTTGAATGTGAAGGCCGGGGCCTTCTGGATTGCCATTGAGGCAACCCCACCTGCGGTGACTTGCTCATCGCGGAACTGCGCCGCTGGTGCATAGTCCGCAAATGTGCGTTGACCTTCAAGACCGGCGGCGTCCGTATAGCTCACCAGCAGCTTGTCTTCACCCATGGAGATGATCGCATTGTCAGGGTTTGACGCGCCGCACCAGCCAAGCAGCAGGCATGTCACGACGAAACCGAGGAAGAATTGCTTCGCCACGGGGCGATACCGCATCGACTTCACTTTCGACGTGTCCAGCCAAGGCAACAGGAACAGAACCGCAATCGACCCGAACATCGCGATGACGCCAAGCAGCTTGGCATCCATAGGTCCGATATTGAACGTGATGGCACGCAGGATCGCGTAGAATGGCAAGAGATACCATTCCGGCACAATATGCGCTGGCGTCACCAATGGGTTGGCTTCGATATAATTATCAGCATGTCCCAGCACGTTCGGCGCGTAGAACACAAAGACGGCGAAGATGATCAAGAAGACCACAATCGCGAAGCCATCTTTGACCGTGTAATAGGGGTGGAATGGGACAGTGTCTTTCTTGACGTCCTGAACTTCCACGCCTGTCGGGTTGTTATTGCCGGGCACGTGTAGCGCCCAAATGTGCAGAATCACCACACCGGCAATCATGAAGGGCAGCAAATAGTGTAGCGAGAAGAAGCGCTGCAGCGTCTGATTGCCGACCGATGGTCCACCCATCAACCAGCTCTGGATCGGCTCACCGACCAGTGGGATCGCGCCAAACAGGTTGATGATCACGTTAGCGCCGTGCAGCGACATCTGTCCCCATGGCAGCATATAGCCGAGGAAGGCGGTCGCCATCATTAACAGGTAAATGATACAGCCCAGCAGCCACAGCACTTCGCGCGGCGCTTTGTAAGAACCGTAATACAGACCGCGGAACATGTGGACATAGACGGCGAGGAAGAACATTGACGCGCCAACCATGTGAATGTTGCGGATCAGCCAGCCATAAGGCACATCGCGCATAATCCGCTCAACCGAGCCAAAGGCCTGATCGATATCAGCGGTATAGTGCATCGCCAGCACGACACCGGTAATGATCTGCACGGCCAGACAGATGGCGAGAATACCGCCAAATGTGTACCAGTAATTGAGGTTTTTGGGCGTCGGGAAATCGACAAAGCTATCATGCGCCAACCGAACAATCGGGAGGCGGCTATCCAGCCATTTTTCAATGCCAGTCTTTGGCTCGTAGGTGGACTCGTGTCCGCTCATCGGTCTCTGGTCCTTCCTTTAGAGTGAAATCTTTACAAGCGTGGGAGAGACCCACTCATAATCTGGCACAGGCAAATTGGTCGGTGCCGGGCCTTTGCGAATACGGCCAGACGTATCGTAGTGTGAGCCGTGACAAGGGCAGTACCAACCGCCATAATCGCCCACGCTGCCCTGGGCGGGTCCTACCGGCACACAACCAAGGTGCGTACACGCACCGGACGTGACCAAAATGGCCGGGTTGTAAGTGCCATCCGCCAACGCGACGAGGCGCTCTTCATCGCTCTCTGGGTCGGGCAATTTTGCGACATCTGTATTCGCCGCGGCCGCAACCTCTTCCGGGGTGCGATGACGCAGGAAGAATGGCTTACCGCCAATCAACACGCGGATCTCACCGCCGAGCGGAATTTTCGAAATATCGACTTCCAAACTGGATGCCGCTTTGGTGTCGCCAGCCGCATTCATCTGATCGATGAAAGGATAGGCCACCAGGCCGACGCCGCCCGCCGTTGCGGCAATTGTCGCAATATGGATGAAATCCCGGCGTTCTTCGTCGACTTGATCCGGGGCCGTTGTGTTGGAATCGCTCACGTCTTCTCTTCCTTCGGCATGACTTTAGCAGCCTAAATACACACAATAGGATAAAGCATCATTGCGGCGCAGCGCCGCAAGCCTCCTCCCGTTAATTGTGCCCGCCTAGCCTGCCTCGCGCATGATTTCAAGCGATTGCAACGGCTATAGATGCGACACAATTTCCA
>JBCCDZ010000158.1:0-7468 GCA_039030525.1 Pseudomonadota bacterium
CAGGCCGCCCGATCGTTCGCAGGCAAATCTCTCAACACCAATAGAGCCAATGCCAGGACATTCATGGGAGACCCATGCTCCAAAGCGTCCCACCAATAATTGACCAGAACGTTGAGCGGGCCTTGCGACTCGACAAAATGCCACCAGAGACTGGGCAAATAGACCGCATCTCCAGGCTCGAGGACGGCAAGCTGAGCGGTTTTCATCGCCTCGCGGAATTTCGGAAAGCGATCAAAGTCAATATCATCCAGGTTGACCATGCTGGCCGGTTGCCCTGCCATATTATAATCAATCGGGCCGACATAGAGATTGGCAATCTCGTCAGGTGGAAAAATCACAAACCGTCTTTTTCCGGAAACCACACAAGCAATATTCTCCGAGATATCGAAATGCGGCGCAATCTGCGCGGAGTTGCTGATCCAAACTTTCGGAATCACCGCGCGATCGAGCAGCGGCATCGGATTGAAGTCACCAAATTTTGGAAGCGTGTTCACGGTCGGGCTGGCCCCGGCATAGATACCGATCGGCGCTTCGGAGCCACGTTGTGACAGCAACTGATCGACCGTCGCGCGCAGAGGTACGTCGCGCTGGTCGAAGGTAAACCGGGTCATATCAGGCGTGTAGAAGTATCGCCCTTTAGCTTCTGGCCGCGCGATGAAGGTCGGCGTAGACGCGCCAACATCGAGGCTTTTGATATAGTCCGCCAACGCATCCACTGACTGATGCCCTGCTTGGACAGACGGCCAATCAGAGACGACATTCTTCAAAATGACCGGATGGCCTGCGGCGCGGATGGACTGATCGAATTCGGTCCGCGAAACGCCGGTCACAGTCTCGACAGCGGGCAGGTCATAGTCAAAGATCGAGCGTGGCGACATGTCTTGGGTCTTTGTCCTATTGATCTTAGCGGAGTGCAGCTTAATCCGCTCCGGAGATCAAGCCTAACCGATGCCGAAGAGGGCTTCACTCTCGGCGAGCATGGCCTGCCCGCCTTGGGTGATACTGGCAACAGCCCCCGGGGCCGCGGATAATGACGTCTCTGCAAAGAAGCCTGCAAGCGCGGTCATACGCCCCCGCATTGCACCGCCATCGGCCCGCGCTTCAACCGCGCCTTTGGTCAGGAAGTGCCCGCCAATCACGTCGCCCGCGAGGGCCAGATACGCCGTTGCACCGGCCAACGCGACGTCCCGGTCTTCTTTCATTGTGTGCGTCATCCAGTCCGTGGCATCCGCGAGTGCCTGCTTGGCAGCGACCAGGCGATCGGCAATCTGAACCAGGTTCGGATCATTGGTTTCACGCGCGGCGCGGGCCGTCTGGTCAATATCTTCGAGCATCGCGGTCATCGCCGCGCCATCCGCCATAGATAATTTACGTCCGGCCAGATCAATCGCCTGAATGCCGTTCGTGCCTTCATAGATCGGCAAGATACGCGCATCCCGATAAAGTTGCGCGGCGAGGGTCTCATTCATGAAGCCCATGCCGCCATGGACTTGAACGCCCAGGCTCGCGACGTCGACACCCATATCCGTGGACCAGGCCTTGGCGATCGGGGTCAGCAATTCTTCACGCAGTTTCGCTTGCTCGCGCACGGCTTCGGTCTCACCGACTTCCGCCATATCCGCCGCGACGCCGGTCGCATAGCAAATCGCCCGCGCGGCCATAACCTTGGCGCGCATCGTGGTGAGCATGCGGCGCACATCTGCATGATGCAGGATCGGCGCAGCGCCTGAGACGCCCTCAGCTTTGCCCTGTTTGCGTTCTTGCGCGTATTCGAATGCGGTCTGCCAGGCAGCTTCGCCGACGCCGACGCCTTCCAGGCCGACATTCAGGCGGGCTGAGTTCATCATCGTGAACATGCAGGCCAGGCCCTTATTCTCGGCGCCAATCAGCCAGCCTTTGGCGTTTTCATATTCCATCACACAGGTCGGTGAGGCGTGAATGCCGACTTTTTCTTCCAGACCAATGCATTTGACGCCATTCTCGTCGCCGAGGCTGCCATCCGTGTTCACAATCCGCTTCGGTACGATGAAAAGTGATACGCCGCGCGACCCTGCGGGTGCATCCGGCACACGGGCCAGGACCAGGTGAATGATGTTCTCAGCAACATCATGGTCGCCCCAGGTGATGTAAATTTTCTGTCCGGATATCGCGTAAGAGCCATCGCCGTTCGGAACGGCCTTGGTTTTCAGGGCCCCGACATCGGAGCCCGCTTGAGGCTCGGTCAGGTTCATTGTGCCGGTCCATTCGGCGCTGACCAGTTTAGGCAGATACATGGCTTTCTGCTCATCCGTGCCATGCGCCAGCAGCGCCTCAATCGCGCCAAAGCTGAGCATCGGGCACAGCGCAAACGCCATATTGGCACCGTGGAACATTTCCATAACGGCCAGGCCGAGCACTTTTGGCAGCCCCTGTCCGCCCCACTCTTCTGGCGCTGACAGCCCCATCCAACCGCCTTCCCGGAAGGTCTGATAAGCCTCGGCAAACCCAGGCGCTGACTTCACACCCGCATCCGTGAGTTGCGCGCCAGCTTTGTCCCCGGATTGATTCAGCGGTGCCAGAACATCGCGCGCCAGTTTTCCGGCTTCATCCAGAATCGGTTCAATTAAATCAGGATCGTAAGAGTCGAAAGCAGCATGCCCTTCGAACGCGCTTAAGCCCGCCAGATGCGAGAGCGCAAAGGCGATGTCAGAGACAGGGGGTGTATAAGGCATGGATCATGCGGCTCCGGCATAAGAGTTATATTGCCTGATGTCATATAACGTGACTGGCCAAGAAGAAATCCCACGCTACGTTTTGGCGCAGTAAAGATGATTCACGCAAAGGAGCTTCCCATGCGCAAACTCGCAATCGCCGCCGGCCTATTGGCCGCCACCCTCCCCGCTCACGCCAACCCAACCCTGGAAGGCGTCGCATCTGGCCTGTATGAGCTTGAAAAGACACATGCTTTTCTGACTTGGACGGTCAAGCATAATGGCATTTCAGGCTATACTGTGAACTTCACAGACTTCAATGCCGACCTGGTATTTGACGCCGAAACACCGGCCAATTCGCAACTTTCTGTCTCAATCAATCCGACAGCGCTCAATACAAATTACCCGGATCCAGCCAAAAAAGCGGATTGGGAAGCTGAACTGGCGACTGATCCTCGGTTTCTGAATGGCGGCGAATTCGCAACCATCAGCTTCAATTCAACCTCTGTTGAACAAACCGGCGAGTATTCTGGCACGGTCACAGGTGACCTGACCTTCCTCGGTGTGACCAAGCCAGTGACCCTGGATGTCTCCTATGGCGGCGTTGCTAATCCACCCTGGTTTGGACAGCGTGATGTGATTGGATTTACCGCCTCAACAACGGTCACACGCTCTGAATTTGGCAGCACGTCAATGGCAGGCATCATTTCTGACGAAGTGGTCGTAGAATTCTCTGGTGAATTCCTGCAGGCTGAAGAATAGCCTGAGCGCCACCAAGCAGAAGGATTTTACACAAGATGACCCTCAAAACACTCATCACCAGCACGGTGGGCGCATTCGCGCTCGCCGCCTGTGGCGGTGCTTCTGACGCGCCGGCCACGTCAAGCGATGCTGAACCGACATCGGCCGAGGTCGCATTGCACCCAGCGCTCGCCGAAGTTGCGGCTGGGACCTATTCTCTGGAAAAGAACCACGCCTTCATGACTGTAACGGTTGGGCACAATGGCGGCATCTCGCAATATCGTATCAGCTTTACCGAGTTTGACGGCACCCTGGATTTTGATCCAACCGCGCCGGAATCGGCCAGCCTGTCCTTTTCGATCGACCCGATGTCCGTCGAGACCAATTATCCTGGTGACTATAAAGCCGGACACCCGGACACTGGATGGGAAAACTGGAATGAAGACGTCTCGCGGGATGCTAAATGGCTGAACGCAGATGAGTTCCCAGAAATCACCTTTGAGACGACGGCGATCGAACGGACTGGCGATCTTGAAGGTACCGTCACGGGCGATCTCACCTTGCTCGGTGTCACCAAGCCGGTATCGCTTGATGTCTCGTATGGCGGCGTTGCCAACCCACCCTGGTTTGGTGAGCGCGATGTGATCGGCTTTACCGCCAGCACGACTGTGCAGCGGTCTGAATTTGGCATGGGCGCTTACATTCCGAACATCTCGGATGCCGTCATGGTCGAATTCTCAGGCGAATTCCTTCAGGACGAATAGTCATGAGCGCGTCTACAGAGCGATACTCCAGTGTGGCCATCACGCTGCACTGGCTGATCGCGATTGCCATTATCGGGATGATTTTTGGTGGCTGGTATATGTCCGACCTTCCGGATGGGGCGCCGGGTCAGTATTTCCTCTACCAAATGCACAAATCGATCGGCATCACGATCTTGTTGCTCACAGTGGCGCGCATCATCTGGCGGGTGATGAACCCGCCGCCGCCTTTGCCGGATGAGATGAACGGCTTGGAAAAGACTGCCAGCCATCTCGTTCATCTCGGTTTTTATGGTTTGATGATCGCTTTGCCGCTGACCGGCTGGCTGTACAGTTCAGTCAGCGTCAAACTGGATGTCCCGACCGTTTTGTACGGTTTGATCAGCTGGCCGGACGTGCCATTCGTAGACGGACTGAAAACCGAAGACGCCAGCGGGATTGTCAATTTCATCCATGGCCGCCTGGCCTGGGTCGCGCTACTGCTCCTGGCTTTGCATGTGGCAGGCGCGATCAAGCATGAGCTAAGCGCCGAAGACGGCGTCCTCAAGCGCATGATTCCTGGCCTGTTCGGGAAAGCCGACAAGCCGGCAGCCCCAGGCCGCGGCGCCGTCACCGCGTTTGGCAGTGCGCTTGGACTTCTGGTCCTGGTGGCAGGCGCATCGCCGGTCTTATCAGCGCTGTCAGGGTCAGGCGCGCCGGTCTCCGCTGACGCCGCGTTCGAGCCAAACTGGACCGTCAACACAGAGGCGTCTTCGATTACATTTTCCGGAACCCATGATGGCAACGTCTTCACTGGCTCATTTGCCAATTGGGACGCGGCGATCCAGTTCGATCCAGAGGCGCCGAGCGATGCGGAGGTCCGCGTGTCGGTTTCGACCACCAGCGCAGACGCGAGTCAGAAGCTTTATGCAGACAGCCTGCCATCGCCGGAATGGTTCAATACAGCCGCCTTTTCTACCGCCAGCGTCGAAATCCTCGACATCGCTGAAACCGGACCGGGGACATATAGTTCGACCGCACGGCTCACTCTGAAAGATCTGACCGTCGACACAGACTTTCCGTTCTCGCTCGCGATCGATGGCGGCACCGCACAGATGACCGGACAAGCGATTTTTCAACGTACGCCGCTCGATCTCGGCCAGAGCTCTGATCCAAATGCCGATTGGGTATCCGAGGATGTCACCGTTGATGTCGTGGTCGAGGCCGCGCGCACAGACTAGCCCAAGCGCACAACCCGTTATAACCTTTCCTGTGCCCCTTTGGGGTCAGGAAAGGATGGACGGTCATGGTGATATCTGCCCACGAAGAATTGCATTATATCCACCGAACGGGATGGTTGCGGGCGGCCGTATTGGGCGCCAATGATGGCATCCTCTCAACGTCCAGTTTGATGATCGGCGTGGCCGCGGCCGCGGCCACGTTCAATGACATATTGCTCGCCGGGATCGCCGCATTGGTCGCTGGCGCATTGTCCATGGCAGCCGGCGAATATGTCTCTGTCAGCTCGCAGTCTGATACCGAGCGCGCCGATTTGGAAACAGAACGCAAAGCGCTCAAGGACAATCCGGTCGGCGAGCTCGATGAATTGACGGAAATCTATATCGAGCGAGGTTTGAACCCAGACCTGGCACAACAAGTGGCCCATCAACTCACCCAGTCTGGCGCTCTGGAAGCCCATGCGCGCGATGAGCTCGGCATTTCCGACCTGTCCAAAGCCCGTCCTCTGCAAGCCGCCTGGTCGTCAGCGCTCAGTTTCGCAGCCGGCGCGACACTCCCCATCATGGTCGCGCTTGTGACGCCCACGCATGCGATCGGTTATGCAATTGCCGGGGCATCGCTTCTGGGATTGGCTTTGCTCGGCGTCTTGTCGGCGCGGGCGGGCGGCGCGCCTGCAACGCGCGCAGTGGTTCGTATTGTCGCCTGGGGCATGGGCGCAATGGCGCTGACAGCTCTGGTCGGACGGCTGTTTGGCGTTGCGGTTTAGCGTCCGGCCTCATAAGAGCGCGGCATGAGTGCCAAAATCTTCTCCCCATCGGCGCAAAGCATGGCGCAGGCCCTGAACCATTTGTATCAGGGCGGGCTGGTCGCTGTACCAACCGAAACGGTTTATGGACTGGCTGCAAATGCCGCCAATGGCGAAGCGGTGGCGCGGATCTATGCCGCAAAAGGCCGGCCCAGCTTCAATCCTCTGATCGCACATGTTGCCAGCGTTGAGATGGCCCTGCGCGAAGGCGTGTTCAGCGCTAAAGCGCAAGCCCTGGTGGAACAGGTCTGGCCCGGTCCGCTCACCGTCGTGGTGGATGTTGCAGAGCATGGCACGGTCTGCGATTTGGCGCGGGCGGGTCTCGACAGTGTCGCCCTGCGCATGCCAGCGCACGATGTGGCGCTAAACTTGTTATCCGAGTTCGGCGCCCCGCTGGTCGCACCATCAGCCAATCCAAGCGGACAAATCAGTCCGACCAGAGCCGAACATGTCGCTGCAGACATGGGCGACAAAGTCGACATGATCCTGGATGGCGGGCCCTGTGCTTCGGGTATTGAATCGACCATTGTCGATGTCCGAGGAGATGTCCCTGCCTTGCTGCGACCCGGCAGTCTCGATATCGCACCGATCGACGCGGTTTGGCCGGGTCTTACCCGTCCGACCCTCACCCCCGACGCCCCGCAATCGCCAGGACAATTGCTGCGGCATTATGCGCCGCGCGCGACCCTGCGGCTGAACGCAGCGCAAGCAATGCCAGGTGAAGCCTATCTTGGCTTTGGCGATGCGCCAGACGCGACATTGAACCTCTCAACACACGAGCGCCTAGAAGAGGCTGCCGCCAATCTGTTTTCCATGCTGCGCACCTTGGATGAAACGTATGAGCGCATTGCCGTGGCGCCCATCCCCAAAGCCGGATTAGGTGAAGCGATAAATGACCGCCTTACGCGCGCGGCGAAAACGGCGTAGAATGGCCCAATGGACATTTCTGCTGACTTCCTGACCGAGGCGAAACAGCTGCTCGGAGACAAAGGCTGGCGTATGGACGCTGAAAGCCTGGAAGATGTCGCCACGCCGTGGCGCGGGACTTATCGCGGACATACGCCCTTTCTCGCCTTGCCCAGCTCTACCGAACAGGTTGCCGAACTGGTGACGCTGTGCGCCAAGCACGGCGTTGCCATCACACCGCAAGGCGGCAATACGGGCCTCGTTGACGCCGGCACACCGCATGGCGAAATCACGCTCTCTATGCGCCGCATGCAAGAGGTGCGCGAAGTCGATCCGTTCAACAATTC
>JBCCDZ010000159.1:0-7445 GCA_039030525.1 Pseudomonadota bacterium
CCCTGGCATAAGTCTGGCATGGGAGGATTTATGGAACAGCTTCAAGGAATGGACGCGTCGTTCGTAGCGATGGAAACGGCAAGCTCGCCGATGCATATCGGATCAATCCTGATCTATGATCCGTCGACGGCCCCAGGCGGGTTTGTCCGGTTCAAGGATATTTTGCGCTTTTACGAAGAGCGTATGCGGTTCTCAAAAACCATGCGTCAGAAGCTCGTCAAAGTGCCGTTCAATGTCGACTATCCATACTGGGTCGAAGACGCGGACTTTGATCTTGAATACCACGTTCGTCACGTCGCGTTGCCGGCGCCTGGAGATTGGCGTCAGCTGAATATTCAAGCGGCCCGCCTGTTTGCGCGCCCGCTCGATCTGTCTCGCCCGCCATGGGAGATGACCGTGGTTGAGGGCTTGGACAATGTTCCAGGGGTTCCAAAAGGCTCTTACGCAATTGTCTCAAAGGTTCACCATGCCGCGATTGATGGCATGTCCGGGATCGACTTGATGCAAGCATTGCACACGGCGACGCCGAGTGTCGCTCCACCGAATGAACCGGATGACTGGAAGCCAGAGAAATTCCCAAACCGAGTCGGCATGTTCGCTAAAGGCTATGCGCGCGCGTGGCTGAATCCGATCCGACAAATGGGCGTGTCCGCGCAAGCCGTACCAGGATTGTATCGCGCCGCGCGCGGCATGATCAAAGGCGAGTTTGGTTTGAAGGCCGCGATGGAAGCGCCCAAGACCCGCTTCAACACCAAGATTTCGCCACATCGCGTGGTCGATGGTCAGGTCTTTGAACTGGCTCACATCAAAGCCCTTCGCTCGCTTGCAGAAGGCGCCAAAGTGAATGATGTGATGCTCACCATTATCGGCGGCGGTCTGCATCGTTATTTGAAACATCACAATGATCTTCCGAAAACCACGATGACCGCCATGGCACCGATCTCGGTTCGGACTGAGGGCGAAAAGAACTCGATGGGCAACCAGGTTTCGGCGATGATTGCACCGCTCGGGACCCATATTGGCAATGCGTCAGAGCGGATGGCTTATGTCTATGACCAGACCAGTCGCTCTAAAGAAATGACGAGCGCTTTAGGCGCTCGGCAAATGACAGAAGCGAGTAAAGTCTCGCCAGCTCTGTTTATGGCGCTTGGCGCCCAGCTCTATTCGCGTTTGGGCGTAGCCAATTACATGGTTCGGCCGGTCATCAACACTGTCGTAACCAATGTGCCGGGACCGCCCGTGCCGATCTATCAGGCCGGCGCGAAACTGGTTTCGATGCAAGGGCTCTTATGTCTATTGGATGGCATGGCGCTGGGTCATGTTGTGCAGAGCTATGTCAAAGAGGCGACGATCACATTCACCGCGGATCGCGACGTGATGACGGACCCGGAATTCTACAGCCAGTGTTTGCGCGAAAGTTTCGAAGAAATGGCAGAAATTGCTGGATTGGACCTCAATCCAGCGCAGCCTGAGGCAAAAAAGGCAGCAACTTCAAGCAAGTCCCGGACGGCTTCGAAACGCAAATCAAGTGCCTCAACAGCTAAGAAACCCCGTGCCACTAAGGCCAAAGCCAAAGCCGGTTAACTGTTTAGGCATCTATTTCTAGCCTTGTCACGTATACCAATACCCACCATGGTTGTGGAATTGACCGTGCAAACACGGCGGACGGGAGACTATTTTGGCTACAGCAACACTGGCGAGACCGCCACATCCATTCTGGACCTTGACCGAAGGGCGCGCAATTTTCGAGTTCGCCACTTTTGGTTTGTTCCGAAAGTCTATGCAAAACCTGCCACAAGGCGATGGTCATCCCGTTTTGGTTTTACCGGGCTTTATGGCGAGTGATCATTCAACTCGGCCAATGCGGCGTCTTTTCGATGACCTAGGATACAAGTCTTATGGCTGGGGCCTCGGCCGTAATGTCAAATTCAACGAAACCCGTGAACGCGAAATGTCGGAACTGGTGGAGCGCATTTATGCCGAACATGGCGAGAAGCTCTCCATTGTCGGTTGGAGCCTAGGCGGTGTATTCGCCCGCGAATTGGCCAAAATGCATCCAGAATGCATACGATTCGTGATCTCTCTTGGCAGCCCGATCTCCAATGATCGCCGCCATTCCGCGCCAAGTCGTCTGTTTGAAGCGATCAATGGCAAGCAAACCCAACCAGAAATGGAAGGGCGCTATCGCAATTTGGCCGCAGCGCCGCCCGTACCAACGACGTCGATCTTGACCAAGACTGACGGTGTCGTTTCCTGGCGCGGGTCCGTTCAGGCTCCCGAGCGCGGCGCGCAAACAGAAAATATCGTAGTCCCAGCAAGTCATGTTGGTCTTGGCGTTAATCCGCTTGTCATGGTCGCAGTCGCAGACCGCCTGGCCCAAGCCGAAGACGATTGGCGACCGTTTAACCGCTCAGGTTGGCGCGAACTGGTTTTCAAAGGCGCGCCCGAGACTTAGGGCTGAAATCTAGAAAAATTCCATAAAATTCAAACGTTCGTCTGAACCGTAACCTCATCTCTATGTGCCATATCGGGGCGTAGCGAAATGAACCATGCGCATCCCGTATGGGCACTTAGTGAGGGACCGAATATGGCGAAGACCGTTCTGGTAATTGACGACGATCCAACCCAACGCCGCTTGTTGACAGCGGCGGTTGAAAAGGCAGGCTTTGCCTGTCGCACTGCGCCAGACGGCGAAACCGGCGTTGCGATCGCGACAGATGCCAATGCGGGCGCTGATGTGGTTCTGCTAGATCTCACGATGCCGGGTCTGTCCGGCATGGATACGCTGGAGATGCTGACGGAACGCCGTCCGGATTTGCCCGTCATCATGCTGACTGCGACCAGCGGAATTGACACAATCGTCGCCGCCATGCGGACAGGTGCGGTCGATTTCGTCGTAAAACCCGCGAATCCAGAGCGCGTCGTTGTTTCGATCCGCAACGCACTGAAACTGTCCTCTCTTACAGGCGAAGTGAAGCGCCTGACGCGAAAAGCCGAAGGCGGTATGGGCTTTGATGATATGATCGCCAGCGCGCCGATTATGCAGCAGGTCATTCGCCTCGGCCAGCGCGCCGCGGCATCGGATATCCCAGTGCTGATCCTCGGTGAGAGCGGTGTGGGTAAAGAAGTCATTGCGCGCTGCATCCAAGGTGCTTCTGAGCGCTCGGGTAAGCCGTTTATCTCAGTCAATTGCGGCGCGATCCCGGAAAATCTCGTTGAGAGCATCCTGTTCGGTCACGAAAAAGGCGCGTTTACAGGTGCCGTCGCACGTTCGCCTGGTAAATTTGTCGAAGCCGATGGGGGCACGCTTTTCCTGGACGAAGTCGGAGAGTTGCCGCTTGATATGCAAGTCAAACTTCTTCGGGCTCTGCAAGAGGGAGAAGTTGACCCTGTTGGCGCGCGTCGCCCGGTGAAAGTCGATGTCCGGATCATCTCGGCGACCAACCGAGACCTCGCTCAGCGGGTCAAGGAAGGCGCGTTCCGCGAAGACCTCTTCTATCGGTTGAACGTTTTCCCGATCGAAATGCCAAGCCTTAAAGAGCGCACCGAAGATGTGCCCGCATTGGTCGATCATTTTATTGCACGTTTCAATGCTTCCGAAGGCACGCGAATTGTTGGCGCCTCCGAAGAAACTCTGAAGATGCTGTGTGCGTTTGAATGGCCTGGCAATGTGCGCCAGCTCGAGAACGCAGTATTTCGCGCAGTGATCTTGTGCGAGACCGATGTGTTGCAACCACATGATTTCCCGCAAATCAGCGGTATCATGCCAGAAATCGCATCTCTGCCAGAAGTGCCAGCTAGCCCTGTTGTGGCAAATGATACTGGCGCCGTGAGTTCTGGACCTGTCACCGTTCTCGAAGATGGTGAAGTCCGCAGTCTGTCAGATGTGGAGCGCGATTTGATCGCGTTTGCGATCGAACATTATGCGGGTCATATGAGCGAAGTCAGCCGACGCCTCGGGATTGGCCGCTCGACCCTGTACCGCAAAGTTCGTGAGTACGGGCTTGATGACGACGCCAAAAAGCAGGCCAGCTAAGGTTTTCTCTATAGAGCCAGAATAAAAAAGGGGCCCCTCGCGAGAGGGGCCCTTTATTCTGTTTGCTTAAGCCGCCTGATGATTGGTGAGATCGAACTTGACGATGCTCTTATTCCTCAACTTGGCCTGGGTTGCTTGATCCGCAGCGATGCGGATGAGATCTTTTGGGCCAAGCCCTTGCTGCAACGACGCGCCGCCAAATGCGCAGCGAATGTATCCGACCAGTTCGTCACTTGGCTTTTTGACAATTTTGAACTGATCCAATTCCTCGATCACAGTCTTGGCGATCTCGCTCGCGTCTGCGTAAGCTGACTTTGGCAACATCACAGCAAGCTCTGGTCCGGCCAAGCGAGCGCACACACCATTATTCGATACCGCTTTCGACAAGAAACCGGATAAGGATTTCAATATGAATTCCGAAATATCGATCCCAGCCGTGAGACTGAGATCCTGCAGGTTCTTCACGCACACCACCATGACGGTCAGTGAGTAGCCATTCGCAAAGGCTGCGGCGGAGCTTTCAGCCAGAAGCTGCTCAAATTTGTGTTGATTAACAAGTGAGGTAAGAGCGTCGCGGCTCAGGTTTTCGCGCAACTCGCCGACCCGGGAACTCAATTGGGTGATCTCTTTATGCGTGCTCTCAAGTGCAACCTGGATATTTTCGGCTGTTTCTTGATTGGCACGCGTATCTTCCATCAACTCGTCCAGCGCTTCCACGATCTTGTCCGGAGAGTTGGCGCTCGGAATAAGACGCTTGGTCTTGTCCATCGTTGAGACGTAATCATGGGTACTGGCTATGGCATCGGTCACGAGTGATTTCGCGCCGGCAACTTCGCTTTGAATAGCTTGGCTGATGCCTTCCAGCTTCTGCTCCGTTTCACGATTATCAGCGATATGGGCTTCATAGAGTTGGCGTAGATCCGCTGAACTGACGCCTTGATTCTGTCCGATCAAGCGTTCCATGACCGAGACCAGGCCGGGGTTCTGTTGACTCACATATTCATACCAGACAGCATAAGATTTCGGGTCAGCTGCACTTCGGTGCTGAGCCATCAGTTTGAGCGCGGTCCGCCCGGAATCCCAGGATTTTTGAACGGCGGATTTAGGTTTTGCACGGCGCGAGCCTTGATCGTTCGCATCAGTTGTCATTTGCACAGAACTCTCATTCAGATTGTATAACGTTGAATAACAACCTAGTGTTGAATGAAGATTAAAACGTTCAAGGCAAGACAAATAAATCGTCGCAAAAATCGCGATTTTTCACTTGAATGGATTGAATTGGATATTTGTGGCTAAGCGACAGAAGCGTTTTCTGTATCTGTCGGTAAGTCTTCTGGAAACGCCATGACCCGGTTGCGTCCTTGCGACTTGGCTTGTCGAAGACATAGGTCAGCGCGTTGCATCGCCAATTCCAGGGGTTCCCCTTTGCGACAGACGATCACACCGATACTGGCTTCCAGATGGATAAATTCATCATTGAAATTGACTTTCAAGGTTTCGATTTGGCGCCGCAGGCGTTCCGCCGCGCGCAGCGCAGACTGATGCCCGGAATCTGACAGCATGACGGCGAACTCTTCGCCGCCCCAGCGCGCGACATCATCGGTGCCGAAGCGGGATGTTTGTTTCAGGTGTTCTGCCAAAATGCGCAAAGCCGCGTCACCCGCCGAATGTCCGTACTTGTCATTGATCAGTTTAAAGTAATCGAGATCGATCAAGAGCAGCGATACAGGACAGTTTGTTCGGTTATATCGCGCCGCCTCTCGTTGATATCGGTGGGCAAAGGCGCGTCGATTGAGCAGGCCCGTGAGAGGGTCCGTCGTTGCCAGGGCCAGTAATTGTTCCTGGACCTGAATTAGCTTGTTCGAATAGAGCGCCATAATGAAAGAGGCCGGAGGCGCCAAGACACAGGAAGCGATCGCGGCGGTGATCGTCACCGTATTAACGCCATAGGCATCAAGATATGGCGTCATGAACGCTGTGAAATGCACAGTCGCGCAAATCAGCACGACCGACAGCAAAGCGGCGTACACAAATGTATGCAGGCGTGATGACGTACTCAGCATTACGAATGTCCCTCTCATTCGCCTTACAGGAAAAGTGCGAAATCGCGGTTCAAGTGATCCGTAAAATTTGATCGATTGCTGATTAGTCTTCGAAGATGATGTTCGGGGCTGGCTTGGTTTGAAGCGCATCGAGACCGAGTGCGACGTCGCGCGCCGTGGCGGTGAACAATTCCGTGATTGAGGGTTCAGATAGCGCCGCGGGCGTGCCGCTATCGCCGCCCTCGCGAATGGCCTGGATCATCGGAATTTGTGCCAGTAGCGGCAAGCCCAGTGTTTGCGCCATGCGCGCGCCGCCGCCTGCACCCATGAGATGGTGCCGCGTGCCGCTTGGGTCTTCGAACCAACTCATGGTTTCTATGATGCCGAGGACCGGCACATGGGTCTTCTCAAACATCGCTGCGCCGCGTCGGACATCAGCAAGCGCGACTTCTTGTGGTGTTGTCACAATGATGGCCGCGGTGACCGGGACGCGTTGCGCCAGCGTCAATTGGGCTTCGCCTGTGCCGGGCGGTGTGTCGATGATCAAAAGATCGAGCGGGTTTTCAGGCGTGCCCCATGCGGCATCATTGAGCATCTGGGTGATTGCGGATTGCACAATCGGGCCGCGCCAGATCATCGGCGCATTTGTGTCGGTCAAGTATCCGATCGACAGCGTTTCGATCCCGTGCGCCCGCACCGGAATGAGCTTTTTGTCCGGGCTTGTCGCCGGACTTTGATCGTTGACCCCCAGCATGGTGGGGATAGACGGACCGTAAATATCGGCATCCAGCAGACCCACGCGCAGACCCTGTTTGGCAAAACTGGCGGCGAGATTGACAGAAACGGTCGACTTCCCAACGCCGCCTTTGGCGCTTGCAACGACCAGAATGCGCGAAATGCCATCTATAGGTGCGATTTGCGCGGCTTGTTGCGGCTGTCCTTGCGAGACTGCTGCGCTGGATAGACGCGCGCCGGGATGCGGGCGTTTCGAACTGGCATGCGTTGCGAGTGCGGGTGCGGGTTTGCGGGTTTGCGGCGCTGAGCCATCTGCTTGAGCCGTCAGAACCGAAACAACTTCGCGAACGCCTTCTACCTGCATCGCTTTTGCTTCTGCTTCCAGGCGCAGTGCTTCTGATTTTTCCAGATTGCTTGGGTCGGCTTCAATGACCAAAGTAACGCGACCATCCTGGGCGATTCGGACCCCAGATAGCCAATCAGGTGCCCCGAGGGCAGTCCTTATTGTCGCATCTGTCACAGAATTACGGTCTTTCTTGTCCCAAAACATGGGCTATGTCCTTGATGAAGAGGCCTTTAGAACGCAAATAGGCACCATAGGTAAAAAAAGCCAGTCATCTGGTGTGACCAAA
>JBCCDZ010000160.1:0-7408 GCA_039030525.1 Pseudomonadota bacterium
TCAACCCAGAGACCCAGCGTATCAGCCTCGGCATGAAGCAGCTGGAAAGCGACCCGTGGGACGATATCGAAGCCAAGTATACGGTCGGCACACGCATGAACGGCCAAGTCACGAACATCACCGATTATGGTGCGTTTGTTGAACTGGAAGACGGCGTCGAAGGCTTGATCCACGTTTCTGAAATGAGCTGGACCAAGAAAAACGTCCACCCCGGCAAGATTGTCTCGACCTCTCAAGAAGTCCTCGTTGAAGTGCTCGACGTTGATTCCGAGAAGCGCAGGATTTCGCTTGGTCTGAAACAGACTCAAGACAATCCATGGTCGGCCTTCATGGCTGAGCATCCGGTCGGCACCGACATTGAAGGTGAAGTCCGCGGGATCACTGAGTTTGGTCTTTTCGTTGGCCTCGGCCCCGACCTCGACGGGATGGTCCACATCAATGACATCTCTTGGGAACAGTCTGGTGAAGAAGCGATCCAGGCCTTTAACAAGGGTGACACGGTCAATGCCCGCGTGCTCGACGTCGACACTGAGAAAGAGCGCATTTCGCTCGGCATCAAACAAGTTGGCGGCGACCCAATCGCTGACAATACCAGCGTCAAGCGTGGCGCCATCGTAACCTGTACGGTTAGCGAAGTTGCATCTGGCGGCATCGAAGTTGAATTCGGCGACCCGGCTGTTAAAGCCTTCATCCGTCGTTCTGACCTGTCCCGCGACCGCAGCGAACAACGCCCGGAGCGTTTCGCGGTTGGCGACAAAATCGACGCCAAAGTGACGCAAGTCGACAAGTCTTCTCGCCGCATCGGCGTCTCGATCAAAGCGCTCGAGATTTCGGAAGAGCAGGAAGCGGTTGCTCAGTACGGTTCTGCCGATAGTGGCGCATCACTAGGAGATATCCTTGGTGCGGCGCTCGCAAGCGGCGACGGTGAAGAAGCGGCGGCTGATGAGCCAGTCGCTGAGGTCGAAGCCGAGCCGGAGGCGGAAGCTCCAGTCGAAGCTGAAGCTGAAGTCGAGGAAAAGCCAAAAGCGAAGGCGAAACCGAAAGCCAAGCCTAAAGCCAAGGCAAAAGCCGAACCCAAGGCTGACGCTGAGGCCGAAGCCAAGGTCGAGGAGAAGCCTAAGAAGAAAAAGGCTGCTCCTAAGAAAAAAGCTGCAAAAAGCGACGACGCGTAAACAGCTTTACATCCAAACCTAACAATCAGGTAATGGACAAGTATTTTGCGACGGAGGCCTAGTCTCCGTCGCATTTTTCGTTTAGGTTCAAAGACATGCTGAGATCAGAACTGATTGCAAAACTTGCTGATGAGAATCCGGAACTACGCCCGGAGGACCTTGAGAAAGTCGTAGCTGTGATCCTCGATGAGATCGCAGATGCGTTAGCACGCGGCGACCGGGTTGAATTACGCGGTTTTGGCGCCTTTTCCGTCCGACATCGTCAAGCGCGCAAAGGTCGCAATCCCCGCACGGGTGAAGCGGTCAGTGTGGACGCCAAGTCGGTGCCATTTTTTCGACCGGGAAAAGAATTACGCGCGCGCGTGAATGATGGCATAGACCCTGAGTCTCGCTAGAGATTGCAGTTATCTCTGCGTCGCTCATTTGACGTTAACGCAATTATCCAACACTCTTCTGATCGATCCTATTGGGGTCTGAAGACAGAAGGGGCTAATTATGTTCAATGAATTCAAAGAGTTTGCCATGAAAGGCAATCTTGTCGACATGGCGGTGGGTTTCGTCATGGGCGGCGCGTTTGCAACCGTTGTCACGGCGTTCATTCAAGGCGTTTTCCTGCCGGCACTCAGTCCGGTCCTGGGCGGCCTGGATTTCGGTAGCTGGGTTTACGAAATGGCACCGGCCGTGCTGGCCGAAGATGGCAGCGTCGTTACCGAAGCGGTTTCGATCAAGATTGGTGAGTTCGTTTCCGCGATCATCTCATTCCTGATCGTTGCGTTCGTCATGTTCATGATCATCAAGGGCATGAACAATATGCAGAAAAAAGCCGAGGAAGAGGCACCGGCGGAGCCACCAGCCCCACCGCGCCAAGAAGTCCTGCTTGAGGAAATTCGCAATCTCCTCGCGAAACAGTCGTAATTCGTTAACAGAGCGACGATATACACACAGTCAAAGTAGAGTGTGTGGAGTGTTTAGGGGCGGCCTTCGGTTGCCCCTTTTCCATTTGGTCTAGCGCCGCCTCAGGAAAATATACCAGGCCCCTCCACCGCCATGCCGGGAATGCGCAGGCGCATAGCCACTGACCAAGGCGCGGGCCTCCGGCAAATCCAACCAATTCAAGAAAGCGCGTTTCAACACGCCTTCCCCGGACTTACCTTTCCCCGTGATCACGATCACGCATTGTGCGCCTTTGGCTTGCTCGTGCGCGAGAAAACGCGGCAAGACCTGAAACGCGGACTCACGCGTGTGTCCATGCAAATCGAAGCTCGCTGAGATGGCCTGACGTCCGCGGCGAACCGCGCGCTCGTTTTGGCGATTTTGCGGCGGCGCATAAGCTTTGGTGCGGGATGGCGCCGGCAGCATAGGCTCTGATTCGTCCCGTTTTCGCGAACTTCCCGCGGGCGTCCCCCGACGTCCTTGCAGCGGCGTGACGTGTCGCGACGCCGCCGCCCAAGCGCGTTTTTCTTTATCAGTGAGATCTCGCCGACTCATGGCATGGGTTTTAGGGCGATACGAGAATGGGTCCAGTGGTCGATGCCCGCGCAGCATTGCGCAGGCGAATTCGCTCAGCCACCGCACGTGGCAACAAGACCCAAAGACGCCCCGGCGCATTAACGGTATCGGCTGCGGCGCCAGCTTGCGGGCCTGTCCCGAAATAAAGGTCACCGCGCACCGGACCCTTGATGGCGCCGCCAGTATCTTGCGAGACCAGTAGACCCGACCAGGTTCCGCCAAGCCCCGGCGCCGTGGTCTGAACAAACATCGGCACGCCGCCCGGATGAATACTGGTATCCACAGCCATGGATCCGAGCGGGGTCAAGGGCACACCGAACGATCCTTTCGGTCCAAGCGCAGGATCGCCTTCAGCTTCAAGATTGAAAAACACAAAACGCGGATTGGCGTTCATTGCCTCGCGGGCGCGGGTGGGCGTGGTACGATCCATCCAGGCGCGAATACCTGTCATGCTCGCTTCGCCGCGGGTTATCCAACCCCGCTGCATCAACCAATTGGCGGTTGAGCGAAAGGGTTGGCCATTATTCGCGGCATAAACCGCACGCAAAGTCCGCCCGTCCGGCAAAACCAAACGACCGGAGCCCTGGATCTGAAGGAAGAAAACATCCGCCGGATGCGCATAGGCCAAAGGCTGCACGCCATTGCGCGTAATCTCGGCGCGATCAGGATATGATCGTCGCTGGCCATTGGCCAAAATCTGATAGACATTGCCGCCCTCAGAAACGAGGTCCGCAGGCCGCGCGGGGATCGGTTCTGTGAACGGTGGTTCGGGTGATAAACGCGCCGGGTAGGTGGGTTCGAAATAGCCGGTAAAGCGCGACTCCCCATTTTCGGGCACGATTTCGACGGGTGTGAACAATGCCTGCAAGACCGCCCGCGCGCTTTGCGGGTCACCAATCACGTCAAGCGCGGCACACGCTGGCACCCAATCATCTGCTGTGCCTGCCCACGCCGATCGCCGAGATAGATAAGATCCGGGATCGCGACGCTCAAAAACGTCGCAACTGCGACTTAGCGCAGCCAAACCGGGGGCGAGATCGGCGCTTTGCCAACCCGGCAGAGTATCGAACGCGACAGGTTCTGGTGTCAGCGTCCAGGCGCTCGGATCAATTTCTGATCGTGTGGGCTGAGGCACAGGTTGGCTCTGTATCGGTTCGCGCGTCGAGCTGACGCAACCCGATAAGACAAGCAGTGCGGCGCTGAGAAGGCCAATGATTCGCATGTTGCGAGTCTAGGCCTGATTGGCGCAGGGCCTCAAGTTACCAATGCGGTTTGTGCGGCAGCCTTAGTCAGCCGTATCGACATCATCGAGCAACCAATTCGGGTCGCTCGAGCTGGTTTGGCGCATAAAGGTCCAGAGTTCTGCAGCCTTCGTGGTGGTCTCGCCATCACCAAGTTCCGATTCATAGAGAACCGTGACGCGCGCCATACCATCATCTGCGAGAGAGGCATCTGAAATTTCAGCTTTTCGAATGCGCAGCAATTGCAGGCCTTCTGCGCCGGTTTCCTCGCGCTGGGCGATTGCGGCATCCCAGGCCTCATAGACATCTGTGTCGAGTAGCGGCTTCAGCGCGTCGCGATCGCCGCGTCCAAAGGCCCCGACAATCATTTCATAAGCTGCGCGCGCGCCTTGCATAAAGGCGCGGGGCTCAAAATTTTGGTCGACATCGTAAATGGCTTCCATGCCCGCGGCTGCCGGTCCGGTAAATGTCGGCCGCAATTGGACAACGTCGCCGCCGCTTGGCGCGGATGTGGCCGGCGTTGGATTAGGGGTCGGGTTGGGCGCCCGCGACCGTCCATCAGGCGGACCTTCATCCTGGCCAAGCGTGACGAATAAACGCCACCCCACAAAGAGGGCAATTCCTGCCAGGACGATGAATTCTATCATTGAAGAGGACATGTAGCTCTCATTATACCAATCTTTCGCCTTCTCATATAGGGGGATTTTAAGAAGTGCCACCCACCGTTGCGCCACTTTGTGGCACATGTTACGCGCCAGTAACTTTTAGACTTAGAGTGGACCCTGATGACCGACACACCTGATATGGCAACTCAGCCGCAAGACAATGCGCCTCAACAAGGCCCCGCCATTCGCGTGATAAGCCAGTATATCAAGGATCTTTCCTTTGAGAATCCGGGCGCAACGGTGCAGGATCAACCGAATATCGAGCTTGGTATTGATGTCGGTGCGGCGCCAAAACAAGGCAGCGAGGGCGTCTTCGAGGTCACGCTGAAACTGAAAGCGCGTGCCGGCACAGAAAACACAGCGCTTTTCCTCATCGAGATGGATTATGCGGGTCTGTTCCAATTGCAAGGTTTCTCGCAAGCTGACATGGAACCCATCCTGTTGATCGAGTGCCCCCGGATCCTGTTCCCGTTTGCACGCCGCATCATTGCTGACATTTCAGCCGAAGGCGGATTTCCGCCGCTGCGTATTGATCCGGTCGATTTCGGCGCGCTTTACAATTCGCAAAAACAGCGTGCCGCGGCCGCCGCTGCGCAAACGCCGCCACCGGAAGAGCCTCAGGCGTAACGCTTCCATATCGGGTCTTCCCCGATCGAGTCGATAAAGGCCCGGTGGTTGGCTTCTTCGTCAGCCGATATTTCTGTGTCTCGGGCGCCTGGTCTTTGCTGAGCCGGCGCGCGTTCGCTGGCCGACACGGCATTCTTGCCGCCAAAGTCAAAGCTGTGCGCCCGACCGCCGAGCAATTCGAGATAGACTTCCGCCAATAACAGGCTGTCGAGCAAGGCGCCGTGATAGGTCCGTGCTTCCGCGTTGACGTCAAATCGCTTGCACAAGGCATCGAGACTGGCCGGCGCACCCGGAAATTTTTTGCGGGCCATCGCCACTGTGTCGACCCAACGATCCTCCGGAATGGGGGATTTTCCACACCGCTCGAGTTCCATATTCAAAAAGCCGCGGTCAAATTTTGCATTATGCGCGACGAGAATAGAATCGCCGACAAAATCTAGAAAGGCGTCGACAATGCTCGGGTCTTCAAATGGCGGCTTATCGACCAAATCCGCGTCGGTAATTCCGGTAATCCGGATCGTCGCTTCTGAAACCGCACGACCAGGATTGATGTAAGTCTGAAACGTCTTGCCGGTCGGAACGTGATTGATCAGCTCAACCGCTCCCAATTCGATGACGCGATCATCCTGGTCCCATTCCAGACCGGTCGTTTCGGTATCGAATGCGATTTCGCGAATAAGGTCAGGCATGATCTGTTTCCGTGTCCATCCGGTCGAAGAGGTCTATGATGGCTTGAACATGTGCGCGTGTGAAGTCAAAGCCAAAAGCTGAACTGATCACAAAATCCGCGCGCGCCCGTTTTTCGGCATCTGGCATTTGCTTGGCCCGAATATTCTCGAACTCGTCTTCCGTCATTTCACCCCGCAGCATCACCCGCGCTTTTTGAATCTCGGCCGGGGCAGTCACGACCGCGACATGGTCGCATCGCGTATCGCCGCCCGTCTCAAACAACAAAGGAATGTCCAGGACAGCAAAACTCTTTTTACTTTCGGAGGCTTGCTGGCGAAACTTCATCTGGCTGAGCCCGACCAAAGGATGCACAATCGCCTCCAGGTCCTTCATTGCGTCCGGATCATCGACGACTTTTGCACGTAATGCCGCACGGTCGACACCGCCATTTTCAAGGATATCCCCAAACCTTTCGGACAAAGGTCCGACGGCAGCACCCCCTTGTGCATAAAGCGCGTGCACTTCGGCGTCCGCGTCATAGACCGGAAATCCGGCTTCCGCGAACATGTTTGCCGTCGTCGATTTGCCCATGCCGATGGAGCCGGTGAGTCCGAGTATAATCATGACACTGCCTTTAATGCCGTTTCGCAGCGTCGGAGCGCCGACGCCAAGTCAGGCTTTTCACCAAACCAGATCTCAAAACTGTAGGCGGCCTGTGCCACCAACATGCTGAGGCCATCCTTTGTTCGCCAACCCTTTTCAACCGCATCCGCGATTTGAAGCGCCGCAATTTTTCCATAGGAAATATCAAAGAAGAGCCGATCCTGACCCATTGGAAGGTCGATGATCCTGCCATCATATCCCATACTGGTGGTGTTGATTACGATCGTTGCCAGATCGATATGGTCATTATACTGATCGATTGATCCGTAGGCTGTATTAACGTCACCAAGTTCGCGCACCAATG
This sequence comes from Pseudomonadota bacterium, assembly GCA_039030525.1. Taxonomy (GTDB): domain Bacteria; phylum Pseudomonadota; class Alphaproteobacteria; order Caulobacterales; family Hyphomonadaceae; genus Henriciella. The sequence goes on from JBCCDZ010000160.1 coordinate 6,851, forward strand.
CGGCTGCCTTCTCCTCGGTTCTGTTGAGCACGGTCACCCGATAGCCGACTTGCGCCAAGGCAAAGAGCAGCGCTCGCGCTGAACCGCCTGCCCCGAGTATCAGTACATTGTCGGTCTTCGGATCCGCTCTCCCTAGAGCTGACAAAAACCCCGGCGCATCGGTATTGTCGGCGCGCCAATTTGCGTCACTCAGATAGGTCAAAGTATTCGCCGCGCCAATTCTGGCGGCCGCCTCACTCGATTCTGTCGCCGCCGCCAAAGCCGCATGCTTATGCGGAAGTGTAACATTCACGCCAAGAATATCGCGCTTGCGAAGCGCCTCCAAGGCAAGCCCGAATTCGCCGGCCGGGACATGCATCGCTTCATAAGACGCATCAAACCCCATATCGCGGATCCAGCCATTATGGATCAAAGGCGACAGAGAATGCGCAATCGGATCACCAATGACACCTAGAAGTTTGGTCATTGGGTCAGGACATTCCTGATTCTGAGATAATCAAGCAAAGGCAAAAGCGGCAGACCAAGAATCGAAAAATAGTCGCCTTCAATTTTCGAAAA
>JBCCDZ010000161.1:0-7265 GCA_039030525.1 Pseudomonadota bacterium
CCCTGTGATCACGATGGTATCCTGCACCGCCGCTTCTTCTTCGCCCTCGTCTTGAGCGGTTGCTGTTAGTGATAAAGCGGTTGCCATGGATGCAATAGCCGCGCTTGAAATGAGTACCTTTTTAAAAGATACGCCCTTACTCTCTCTCCGCATGGATGAGCCTCTCCCTACTACATTAACGCAACTGCAAGCTAGGAGCGGAACCGGCAAACAGTCCAAACAATTCGTGTTGCGGAACTGTAATCAAGTTTATTCGTGGCATACGTGACACACCTCTAGGCAGAGGTGCATCGGAATCAAGCACAAGTCATCGCGCGAGTTTAGGCCGGCATAGCGATCCGCCGATAGACCAAATCAGCATAGTCATTGACCAATGCCTCGGAGGTGTATCCTGGCTTGTAAGTGTGTTCGCCAATCTCGGATACCGGCGTGATTTCAGCCGCAGAACCAGTGATGAAACACTCATCAAACGTGCTGAGTTCATCCGGCATGATGACGCGCTCGATCACCTCAATCTGGCGCGCTTTGGCGAGCTTGATCGCTGTCTGGCGCGTAATCCCGTTGAGGAAACAATCCGGCGTTGGCGTATGCAACGCGCCGTCGCGCATGAAGAAGATATTCGCGCCGGTCGCTTCCGCCACCTGGCCGCGATAATCAAGCATCAAGGCATCCGCATAGCCGTCATTCTCAGCCGCGTGCTTGGACAGGGTGCAGATCATGTACAGACCCGCAGCCTTGGCGTGGCACGGCGCCGTCAGGGGGTCCGGCCGGCGATACATCGCATGCGTCATCCGGATGCCCTGCATCTTGTCAGCGAAATAGTCGCCCCAGGCCCAGACCGCGACCGCGAGATGGATCGTGTTTTGCTGGGCAGATACGCCCATCATTTCGCTGCCCCGCCAGGCGAATGCACGAACATAGGCGTTCTCGAGCCCTGACTTGGCTAAGGTCTCAGTCTTAATTGCCTCCAATTCATCAACTGAGACGGGCAAATCAAAACCCATGATCTTGGCAGAGTTTGCAAGCCGCTCTGAGTGGCGACGCGAAGCATAGATGACCCCGCCATAAGCGCGCTCGCCTTCGAACACACATGAGGCGTAATGCATGGCATGCGTCAGCACATGAACTTTCGTGTCGCGCCACGGGACGAACGCACCGTCCATCCAGATATAGCCGTCACGATCATCATAGGCTTGGTCTGCCATTCTCTTTTCCTGTCTTGCACTTTTTGCCGTTTCACGGGCATTCTCAGATCACCATGGTGAATGTCAACCAAATACGCGCAAATGCGCCGGGTTTCGACCCCCGCCTGTTTCTCAGAGATGAAGAGCTGGATTACGGAATTGCATTGCTTCTCGCGAGCGAGCGGGCCTTGATGAAAGCCGCGCGAGACATTTCGCGTGATTTCGAGATGCCGCTATTGGCGGCACAGACCCTTCTGACCATCCGGTTTCAGCCCGGCCATTCCGTCAATCAATTGTGCGAGCAGCTTGGCACCACCACGCCGACTTTCGCGCGCATTATTGCAGATCTGGAGAAGCGCGACCTGGTCGAGCGACGTAAAAGTGAAACCGGTGACCGCCGGGTACGGCACCTGTTTTTGAGCCATGAAGGCAAACGCGTCACCGACCCGGCAACCCTGGACATGCGCGATAAGCTTCGCAAAGCATATCGTAGCGCCGGCGCTGGCGCGGTGGGCGGGGTTCGAAGCGTTTTGGAGGCCTTATTGTGAGCGATGAAACACATCTATTGATTGTTGATGATGATGATCGCATCCGTGAATTGCTGAAACAATATCTGACCAGAGAAGGGCATTCTGTGACAACTGCGGCGGATGCGGCCGCCGCGCGTAAACTGTTTCAGACGGGTAGTTTTGATCTCGCCATTTTTGACATCATGATGCCCGGCGAAGATGGCTTAAGCCTCCTCAAGGCGCTGCGCGATGAAGGCAATAATACGCCGGTCATGCTGCTCACCGCACGCGGTCAATCAGAGGACCGCATAGAAGGTCTGCGCCTGGGCGCGGATGATTATTTGCCGAAACCGTTCGAACCCGAAGAACTGGCGCTTCGAACGGCGGCCATCATTCGCCGGACGCATGTGCCGCCACCGCCGGATGAAATCGAAATGTCGGGTCTGGTTTTCGAGCCAACCAAAGGCCTGCTGACCGGTCCGAGTGGACATATTCGCCTGACCGATAGTGAATTGCAGCTTCTGACCTTTCTGTCCCGCCATCCCGGCGAGCCGATTTCGCGGGAGGCGCTGGCTGACAAGACGTCGAATGGCACTGAGCGCAGCATCGACGTTCAAGTCACCCGTCTGCGCAAGAAAATTGAACCTGACCCGAGGAACCCCATTCACATTCAGACCGTTCGCGGTATCGGATATCGTTTGATGCCAGACTGAATAAAGGGACACCCAAATGCTCAAAATCCATCACTTGCGCGTCGGCCGCTCAATCTTCAAGGTCTGGTTGCTGGAAGAACTCGGCGCGACTTATGAATTTGAATTCTATGATCGTAATGAAATGGGCCGGGCGCCGCCTGAGCTGAAGCATGCGCACCCATTGGGCAAATCGCCGGTGATTGAAGATGATGGCTTCACACTGGCAGAATCCGGCGCCATTGCGCTTTATCTGTTAGAGAAGTTCGACACGGACAACGCGCTCGGGCCGCAATCAGACACCCCCAAAGCGAAAGCGGAGTGGATGCAATGGCTTATGTATACTGAGGCTTCAGCCTTTGCGCCAATGTTGATGAAGCTTCTGCTCAGCCGCCTTGAAGACAAACCGCCTCTGTTCGACATGTTCGCGACAGGCGAAGTGGCTTTGCAACTCGGTTATGTCGAAGCGCGTCTCGCGGATCGCGATTATGTCATGGGCGATACGTTTCAAGCTCCAGACATTGGAATGACTTATATCGCGCAAATGGCGGAAAGACTGGGTGAGCTAAAACCGTATCCAAAGCTTGCTGCTTATCTCGCCAGGAATATAGCAAGACCCGCCTTTCAGCGGGCCTTTGAGAAGACGGGCGGCTAAGTCGCCAGCGTGCGCATTTCGTCCCTTAGATAAAGCTTTTCGCGCCGCAAACGCTGCAGCTCGACGGCACATGGCGCCGGACGTTTAAGCTCGGTCTGCACCAGTTTGTCCAGGTGCGCATGCCGGCGTTGAAGGGCTTGCAGGCGTGCTGCGCGGCGAGGCGGCGACAGGCCGCCACCTTCATTTTCCCAACGCTCAATCTCGGGCATCAGGACCTCTAGCTCTTGCCGCGGCGAATACGACGACGACGCCAGCCTCGTCGCGACTCTTTTTTGGGCGTCTGCTCAGGCGTCACGAACGCATCAATATCGAGCGCATTGACTTCGTTCCTGGCAAGGATCGCCGCCGCAGGAATAGGTGTTTCAGAAAAGGCGGGGGTGGTTGTCATTCGGATCATTTTTCTGGGCTCCATAGGGTTTGATTGAACCAGAAATTGGTTGACGCAGATGATAATTCAAATCTAAAGAAACTTAGATATTGATAGGGGTAGACTAACTAATATGCGCCCAACACTTCGCCAACTTCAATATATTGTCGCGGTCGCCGAGACCGGCCGGTTTCATGAGGCCGCCAAGCGTTTGCATGTCAGCCAGCCAAGCTTGTCTGCGCAGATATCGTCGGTCGAAGATCAGCTTGGCCTGCAGTTGATTGAGCGCGGACGCAGCGGCGCGTTGATGACGGCCCAAGGAGAGGAATTTGTCCGCCGGGCGCGCCTGATCCTGCGCGATGTTGAAGACCTGAAGGCCGCCATGCGCGCGCAGGAAGGCACTTTGTCCGGCCGGATCCGGCTCGGCGTCCTGCCTTCGGTCGGGCCGTATCTCTTGCCGCCGGTCGTCAAGGATCTGCATCGCAACTATCCGCAATTGCGACTTGTGGTCGAGGAGCACTGGACCGAACATTTGCATGCGCGTCTGATCGATGGCGCCCTCGATTGCGTGATTTCGACCCCGGAAGACCATCCGGACATGTCCAGCGCGCTGCTCTTTGAAGAACATTTATGGATCTGTGCGGCGCCGGATGATGAGCTGGCGGGAACGGGTCCTGTGAACCTCAACCAGCTCAAGGACCGCGACCTGCTCAGCGTCGGGCAAAACCATCGGCTCAGTCATATTGTCAGCGATCTTGCAGACACCGCCGAAGCGAAAATCAGCGGCGTGTTTACGGGCACCAGTCTGGATGCCATTCGCCATATGGCAGCAACTGGCGCAGGCGTCGCCATTTTACCAGCGATTTACGCGCTTTCCGAAGCCAGTCGCGATGCCGACCTGGTATTGCGTCCGCTGGACCATCCGCGGGCGATGCGGCGCGTGGCCCTGATCTGGCGGCCAACATCGCCTATGGCGACGAGTTTTCAGGACATGGCCGATATTCTGAAAGAGGACGCGATGACGATTCTCACCAATGATCTCGACTGAGCGCTGATCTACCCAATCTCGATCTGACCGCGTATAGAGGCGATCTGCGTTAACGACCATGGGGACAACATGGATCATTCTGCACGAGCCTTTCGGCCCGGCCTATTGTCGCAAACTTTGCTGACACTTTCGCGGCACACGCCAATGGGGCGCGGCGCTATGCGTAAATTGATGGCAAAGTGCGTGCGGGCCCTGAACCCAGAGACGCCATTGGATGTGCCCCTTTATGGCGGACAGGCGCGCTTGCATCATTCCGGCAATAATTCCGAAGTCAAAGCCTTGCTCAGTCCGAAACGCTATGCGCGGGAAGAGTACGCTTTTTGCCGGGACCATATGCCGGTACAAGACGGCGTGTTTCTGGACATTGGCGGCAATGCTGGCGTGTTCAGCCTGTTTATCTCTTCGCTCATGCAGAGCGGCACCTTGATCTCAGCCGAACCACAACCGGCAATGTTCGAACGGTTGAAAACCAATTTCGTGCTCAATCCTGCGATCAAAGCCCGCCTCGATCTGCATCTGCTGCAAACCGCGATTGGCGGCGATACGCCAGGATCTCTCACCATTTCAACCCCCGAAAGCGCTGGCCAGGCCTCAGCCCGCCTGGTTGATGGCGCTCCGACGCTAGACGTCCCGCTTGTTCCAATGCTCGACCTGCTGAAACAAAGTGGCGTCAGCAAGCTTGATCTGCTGAAAATTGATGTCGAAGGCTTTGAGGATGGCATCCTCTTCCCGTTCTTTGCCACCGCAGATCCCGCGCTGTTCCCCAAGGCGATCGTCATGGAAGCCTGTCATTCGGGACGCTGGGAACGCGATTGCGAGAGCCTATTGCTCGAACATGGCTACAAAATCGTGCATAAGGATCGCACCAATATGATGTTGATTCTGGAACACTAAACATGAGCAGCTTTCGCCTGCGAGATTATACACCCCGTGGCCTGTATGCACGCCTTGCGACTCTGGTCGCTTTGCCTGTGATTGCAATTTTCGCGATCTTTTCGCTGTATTATTATCAGGAACACATTAGCGACGTGAACGAGAAGCTGTCGCAATCAATCGCCCGCGAGGTTGGCCTGATTGTCGATATTTGTGCCGACCCAAATCACGATCTGGCGATGGAAACTGATATTGAGACTCAGCTCGGCCTGCGCCTTGATTGCGCCCATCCGGAAGGCATGACCTGGCCGAGCACGGCGCGCACGCGCTTCAGTTACGACAAAGTGCTGCGCGGACAGCTGGCATCCGTGACCTCTCATAGGGTCAATGTTCGAACGGTGGAATCAGGTCGCGTTCTAGACTTCAGAAGCGACCTTGAGGCGGGAACGGTCCGCGTTCTGATTGACCGCAAACGCGCGCTCGCGGCCAATACCCATTTCACGATCGTTTGGGTCTTATTGGGCGCAATCCTGATGCTGGCACTGGCCTTCGCGTTTTTGCGCAATCAGGTCCGCTCGATTCTACGCCTGACAGAAGCTGCTAAAGCGTTTGGCCGTGGCCGCGACATGCCCGGCTTCCGCCCGAGCGGCGCGACCGAAGTTCGCGACGCAGCGCGGGCCGTCACAGATATGCGCGCCCGCCTGACCGCATTTACAGATCAGCGCACGGCCATGCTGGCTGGCGTCAGCCATGATTTACGCACGCCCCTCACCCGGCTCAAGCTTCAGCTCGCCATGATGGAACACTCAGAAGAGATTGATGGTGCGCGCAAAGACCTCGATGACATGTCAAATATGCTCGACGAGTATCTCGCCTTTGCCAGCGGTGAGGAAGGCGAGAAGCCGGAAGAGCTCAGACTTGATCACATCACCCGCACTGTCATTGAGCGCATTGACGGCGCCCACGTGGTCGAAGCCTCCGAAATCTCGCTCACAGTTCGGCCCATGGCCCTGACGCGAACGCTGACCAATTTGATTTCAAACGGCGTTGGGTATGGCAATCGCTGCGATGTCAGCCTGATAAAAGGCCCGCGTATGGCGGAAATCCTGTTCGATGATGACGGTCCCGGCATTCCAGAGGACAAGCGAGAGGACGCGTTCCGTCCGTTTCATCGATTGGATGATGGACGCTCACAAAACGTATCCGGCACCGGCCTCGGTCTGACGTTGGCGCGCGACTTCGCACGCGCGCATGGCGGCGATATCCGTCTTGAGGACAGTCCTATTGGCGGATTGCGAGTACGATTGCGGTTGCCTTACTGATCCGGCGCGGGTTCGGATTGCGACTTTCGCTTCCCGCGCCCTTTTAGCCACTCGGCGCGTTCTTCCAACTTAATCAGTTCCGCATCCAGCGCCGCCATTGTCCGGCTGAGATCTGCGCTGGTCTCTTGCCGCCATGCGCGTTCCGCTTGCGCAATGGCCCAGGCCAACGCGGTGACTTGCACGCCGCGCGGGATCGCATTCGAGCCGTCCAAGCCGGCGCAGGTCAGTGCCCATTTTGCCGTCGCAGCGCGATTTTTTAGGCGCAAGCCAAGACCGTCCAAAGATCGATCGCGCCAGCGCAGGAATGACATCGCTCCGTCACGCACATCCTCCATCGTCTCGAACCGCAGCATGATGACATCAAACAGACGCGTGCGAGCGGTTTCGTCCGTGTCAAATGACCCTTCGCTCATGCCGGCATCAAACCGTCGCTCGACCGCGGCAGACAAAGCGTCTTTGTCGGCATGCTTGTGAAAGTCGCTGAGACTCAATCCCGCCTCTGCCGCGATTGCAGCCAATGTGATGGCGCTCCACTTTTCCGTCTCAGCCAGCGTCAGCGCTGCTTCAACACCTTTATCGATGATTTCGTCGCGGGTCATTCGGTCTCCTTGGAGAGCG
>JBCCDZ010000162.1:0-7264 GCA_039030525.1 Pseudomonadota bacterium
GTCTCGGTGCTGCGATCATGCAGATCATAATCATAGATTGGCTGTTCTATGGTTCGACCGGCCTTCAGGTCCGCCAATTGGCGCGCCATGAGCTGGGTCTCTTTGCTGATCGGGTCGTCATAATTGACCCGATCTATAATCGCCTGACGCTGCAAATCCGTATCTGCCGGGCCATAATGGGCCATCGGCCAGTAATACCCATCCTCATTGAAGATCACTATACCGGTCTTTTCGCACTGTTTGTTCAGCGCGTCAGCCACCGTGGATTTACCCGAGCCAGAGCCCCCCGTCAGTGCAATAAGAAAGGAGCTGGTGCGACTCACGATGCCTTAGTCTTCGCCATCTTTGAGCGGCACGGCGTAAAGCTCGAGCCGGTGATCAACCAGCTTGTAACCATGCGCTTTTGCGATCTCGACCTGTAGCCGCTCGATCTCTTCGTTGTGGAATTCGATCACTTTACCAGATTTGACGTCGATCAGGTGATCATGGTGCTCGTCTGGCACTTCTTCGTAGCGTGCGCGACCATCGCCGAAATCATGGCTTTCAATGATGCCATACTCTTCGAACAGCTTGACCGTTCGGTAGACGGTGGCGAGCGAGATATTCTTGTCCACCGCATTTGAACGCCGGTGCAATTCTTCCGCATCCGGATGATCATCCGCGACGGACAGAATACGGGCAATGACCTTGCGCTGCTCGGTCATGCGAAGGCCTTTTTCGGCGCAGAGTTTTTCCAAACGATCCATAAGCGACCCTCTAGCGTTTTATTGACTGATCTGTCCACCCACGGTCCGCGACATCAAAATGGCGTCGATCCGTTTGCCTTCAAGGCGTTTAGAGTAATTTCGGCGGATGCTGTCGGTTCGAAATCCAAGGTTCGTGTAAAACGCTAATGCACCAGAATTGTCGACCGCAACGTCCAATAACCATTTTTCAAGTCCCGATGGCCGCAATTCTTGCTCCAACCCCGTAAGCAATCCGCGCGCAAACCCGCGGCGGCGGGCGTGCGGCGCCGTAGCAAGCGTTAGAATCTCCGCTTCGCCTGCCACGAATTGAACAAGTATGAATGCAGCCAGTGCGCTATCCCTGAAACACCCGCGCGCGAGGGTTGCAGGTTGACTGAGTAGGTCCTGAAACGCGGCGGCGGGCCAGGCCTCTTCCTCTGAAAACGCTGACGCGTGAACGGCCGCCATGCCATCTGCCGCCTCGACCCCCAATTCGGTGGGAACAATCATGCTTTCGTTTTGTTTTGCGGAAGCGCGGCATCTGGCGCGCGGGCATAGGTTGGATGCGCCTCGCGGTCTTCTGGATCCAGACTCGCCGCAACCTGCGCCGCACGTCTGGCCGATGGTTGGGCCGGGTGAACGATACCCGCATCAAAATGGAGCGAGAGCGATGGCGCGTCTCCATACAACATATGCGGACGGTCGTTCAGCAAAGCTGCCAATGCAGCAAGCGGCGTTTCGCGCGCGGGTCCCGTGGCCAATCCGGTGCGAAAGGTCTGGGTCCAGAAGGTCACATCTGGGGGTCGCTTCTGCGCTGGCAAAGCGACAATGGCCGATCCCTGCTGTCCATCCGGCATGGCCGCTTCCAGACTGGTGACGCCGAGACATGGCTTGTCGACCGCGAGCGCCAGACCGCGGGCAAAAGCCACCCCAACGCGAATGCCGGTAAATGATCCAGGACCGGTAATGACCGCAAAGCGATCAATTTGTGCCAAGGTTATGCCGGCATCCTTGATCAAGGTTTCGGCGAGCGCCGGCAGCCTCGCATCCTGCCCGCGCCCCATCGCTTCATATTGTTCGCTTAGAACTGTCCCGTCTTGTAAGAGTGCGAGATCGCATGCGGGTCCCGCCGTATGGATCGCCAGTACCAGCATCGCGTCACACCTAAAGAATCAGGCAGGCATCTTCGAAGGCTAAACGCGGACTGCGCTCGAAGATGGTTGCATCGTCGCCATGCCCGATATTACACAACCAGTTTGAGCGCCAGGTCTTGGTCGCCTCATCGGACAGGAAAAATTCCTGATCGACGCCGGCATTGTCAAACCCGGACATTGGCCCACAATCCAAACCGAGCGCCCGCGCGGCCAGCATCAGATAAGCCCCTTGCAGCGTGCCGTTTCGGAACGCCGTCAGGTGGCGGTTTTGCTCGTCTGCGAACCAGTCTTTTGCACCTGGATTGTGCGGAAACAGGTCCGGGATCTTTTCATGAAATTCCAGGTCATGCGCGATGATGACAACCCATGGGGCGGCCAGGGTCTTTTCGACATTGCCCTCCATGAGATACGGCTTCAGCCGCTGTTTCGCCTCTGTGGAGCTCAAGAAGACAAACCGAGCCGGTGAACAATTGGCACTCGTCATTCCCATTTTCGTGAGATCATAGGTCGCCCGGATCAGCGTTTCCGGAACCCTATCCGAGGTCCATCCATTGTAGGATCGCCCATGTCGCCATATCTGATCCAGGGCGTAATCATTGACCGGATTTTTTGTCATGCCAGCTCCCGCGCGAAAACACTCTGTCCGCGACATAGAACGGTTTTGTCGGAAATGAAAAGCAAACCGCCGCAGATCGCATCTTTCGAATCTGCGGCGGTAATTTGTGCTTGTGACCTTAGCCCGCCGGGACGATCGATTTAATCGACCATTTCACATCCATTTTGCAGACTTCGCGATCTTTCGAATCCTTCAGTACGACATCGACCATATATTCGACTTTGCCGTCCGCGTCGAACGTGGAGAGGATTTCACAGCCGGTCTGGCGCAATTTGCCGTACGCTAAGATCTCGCCCCGCGCAGATCGAAGATAAGCGATATTGGCTTCGACGATTGCCGCTTTCACCGTGGTTACCTTGTCGGCGAACAGGAATACCGATGCCGCGCCAGATGCGGCTTCAGCCAAGGTAAATAGCGCACCAGCATGTTGGGTACCCATATGGTTGGTGGTTTCGGACCGATCCGGAAGTTTAGCCGTGCCATGACCATCTGCAATCTCGAGCAATTCGATTCCGGTATGCTTGGCATACGGAACGTTCTGTTCGAAGAAGGTCTTCATCATTTCATAAATGACGCTCTTGTTCTCTGACATGGAGTTCTTCCTAATTCTTGATAAAAATTGACCTACCAACCATTCCTGGAATGAATAGTGGTATTCTTGAAATTAAGCTATAATTTTGTGGGCCCTGATACGCAATCATGCAGGAGACCGCCTGTGAGAGTGATCAAGCATCATCCTTGCCCCAACCCCTTACAGTTTTCTTACCAGTTCGATCGCGAATTGATCGATTTACGGTTTGGAAAGCTTGATTGATCGTTTCTCAAGAAATTGAAATCAGATTTGCAATCCGAGCGACCGGTTTCTCAAGACATCTGTGTCATGAAACCGGTATGCGCATATCGACCAAGTCCGTATTCAACAGTATCGTCCACGGTACATTGGAGCTGCCCGACGGGCGTCTACGACACCTCGTAGTACGTGAACTTTTCGATCAGCTTTCGGCCGTGATGAAGCCGCTGGCATTGATCACAGCCATTAACAGTACGGCTGTGACCCTGATCTTCATGCAATTCACCTATTGGTGGCTTGCTCTGATCTGGTGGTTCCCGATCCTGTTCTTCTCCTTCTACCAGTATAAAGGCGCCGTGATGATGTCCCGGGTGCCGAAGGATGTGAAACTGTCTGGTGGTTTCCTGAAGAAAGGCGCCCGCAACAATTTCTTGTTCGGCGCCTGGTGGGCCTCAAGCTGTCTAATATTTGCTGGCCCTGACCCCGCGGCCAATATCACGCTGGCGGCCTTATCGACCGGGATGTGTGCGGCAGCGGCCGCCTGTCTCGGATCGAATGCAGGCATGTCCGCGCGTTTTCTCGCCGGCGCCCTGCCTGTCACCGTGTTCTCGCTCGTCTTCATCGATGGTGCAGCCGCAATCATTACGGCAGCGATGGGCGGCACGCTCGGCGTCACCATGGTCTACATGGCGCACATGAAATATCACGACACTGTCGAGATGTTGCGCGTTCGGCTCGGGCTGGAATTGTCCAAAGGACGCCTGGAGTCGGCGGTTAAGACGCTCGGCATCGGGCTCGAGATCCAAGACAATACCGGTGAAGTCGTGTTCTCCAACTCGAACATGGCAGACAACCGCGAAGCCTTGGCGCATGGCAATGTGACGCGCGAAGGGTTCCACTTCTGGCAAGGCCGCTATTTCCGTCAAACCGAATTTAACGGCGTTGAAGGCGACCAGATCGAGTTGATCGAGGATGTCAGCTCGCTGGTGGAGAGTCAGCAGACCATTCTGCGCTCTCGCCAACAGGCCGAGAAGGCATTGCAAACCAAATCGGCCTTCTTTGAATCGATTTCGCGCGAAGTGATTTATCCGATCAAGACGATCATGAAATATGCGCGCCTTTTACAGCCAGATTCTCGTATCCGGTTTGATGATGAAGAGCTCGGCAATCTCGCCAATCTGATCATGAATGCCTCCAAGGACCTTGAGCGCTTAATGTCTTCGATGACGCGCCATTCATTGGATGACAACGCGCATCTGGTCGATGCAGAAATGGTAAAACTGCGCGAGATTTTCGGCGAAGAGCTGACTCAGATGGCGCAGTCGGATATTGACGATCTTACGCTTCACAGCGTGGTTCAGGCGATCCCGGAAGAGCTTCTGGTCAAGTCGTCCGCAAGCGGTTCTTTGACCCGCGCCTTGGGGCAAATGTGTCTGAAGGCACATCGCACAGTGGGGCCGCAAGGCAAGCTGACAATGCATGTCCGCGCGATGCCGGATGGGTCAGACGCCATTTGTTTTGTCGTGCGCGGCGTTCATGGAGCTGGCGCTCAGCCGACAAACCCGAAAACCGTTATCTCTCAAGAACGCGATTCCGATGTCACCTTGGACGCTTACGCGTCTTATATGTCAGCGACGCATATCGAGAATCTCGGCGGTCAGTATCGCGAAGACCTGGATGGCGAGAAATCGGTTAATCTGGTCGCGGTTGTACCATCCGATCAGGTTCAGATTGATGGCGAGGCGATCAAGTCATTGCCGATGCAAGCAAGCGGGCATTAAACGTCGAAATCGTCGACACCGCTTCATGCGAAAATGTTGACCCTGTATGATAGGTTCGCTGATCACCCTGCATTTCAATCATGGTTTGTAACAAGCCATCGCGGATCTGTTCCTGCGTATAGGTCGGCATATACTTCCAGATAATTTGCTGAACGACGCGCGGATCCATGGCCCCTTTCTGTTCGGCGCTATAAATCGCCAATTCTTGCAACTCTTCCGGCTTATACGCCGCGGATGATTGACCAACTGAAAAGAAGGCGCGGCCGTTTTCGTCATCGCATTCGAATCTTGAAAATAGCAACTGCCCGTCTTTAGCGTCATTGGCGCACGTATCACTCCAGGCGTTGACCGGGGCTGTATGAGACCACGCGTCTACCGACATCAACGTCGTCGTGTATCCGGACCATTTTACGGCTTCAGCGACCCGAGCCTCGTCCGCTGTGGCGTCTGCTATTTGAGCAAACGCATCCATCGGGATTGTATTGATGAGATAATCGGCCTCAAAACGCGCGCCGTCTTCCGTAACAAGTTCGACGCCCTCTTCCCGGCGAGTCACGCGCATGACCGGTTGATTGAGACGAACATTGAGGGGTTCGGCAAAGCGGTCCCAAAAATGCTGCCAGCCGCCTTCCGGCATAACCGTGAACTTGATCGCACCCGTGATCAGCATATCGATGTCTACCCAGCGCATCGCATGGACCAGCGGCGTTCGGTCGAGATAGCCATATCCAATCGATGTCACGACACGATGCATCATGCGCTCAATCTTTCCGAGATTGTTGGCTTTTAGCCATTGCGCCGTTGGCTGCGCCAGAGTTTCGTTGACGCGAGCATCGCCGCGCGCGGCCTGTTTCATCAGACGCCAGCGCATCCAGGCATATTTGATGGCCTGAAGCGGAAAAGGCGGCCCGGTGCCATCTCGGATATAATCCAGCAATTCGCGATCATCGATTCGCTGTGCTTTCAGATAATTGCGGCGAATGCCGAGCCTCTTCATGTGTTTGAGGACGTAACGATGCGACCAGATCGCGTAGCAGGTGCCAAACTCGACGACATGATCGTCGATGCCGCTGGACAGGCATTTGCCACCAACCTTGAACGAGGCTTCAAGGATCGTGACATTTTCCACGCCGCGATCTTTCAGCATCCGCGCCATGGTTAAACCGGCTGGTCCACCTCCGATAATGAGATACGATGCTTCCCGCATGTGATAGAAACTCTTTCTGAGTTTTCGACTTGCAACGAAATCGTTTACGATCGGTGTGTTAACGCGCTAGTGAGTATTTACACAAGCGCTCTTTATAGTGGTTTTCGTAGAGTAATATGGATCTTTTCCTGACCCTCCTTTTGACAGTATTCCGCACCTTTCGCGGGGCGCGTGATGCCAATGTCTGGGACGGAACGCGCTATCGATTCAAGCTGAGGCGTTCCGATCTGGATCGAGACGGCAATCTACTGCCTTCCAGGGTGCCATCCTATATCGACGTTTCGCTGGTCAACTTTTTCATTCAGACCAAAATGTCGGACGTTGTGCGACGCGAAGGCTGGGTGCCAATGGTCCTAAGCTCGATCCAAACACGCAAACAGTCGCGAGTGCCCCAGGGCATGATTGAAATCCACACGCGAGTGGTCGGCTGGCGCGAGCATTATGTTGAGATGTGGCACACCTGGTCGGATGAGACTGGTGCAGAAATCCTGCGCTCAATTTATGTCACGCGGGTCACCCAGAAGGGTCGGAAGAAAGTGACCGGCGAAGACATGTTGCGGGCGCTTGGCGAAGAAATTGTCGATCGACCACTTTCGCCAATGGCAGCGCGGCAATTGGATGAATTTCTGGCCACGCGAGACGCCAATCGCAAGGCGAAAGCCGCCAAGGCTGCTTAAGCCTTTTCTGTAAAATTCATCCATCAACTGTAACGGGATTCAAAGCTAAATCCGGTACGCCTGACCTGTTCCCATAAGAGGCGCATAATGGCTATTCTGAACCCTTCAAACACGGCACTATCTCCGCGCGCGCGAGTTGATCTCAATCCTGGTCGCTTGCACGACAAAATTCTCATCGCGCTGGAAGATTATGCTGATTATCCGTTCCTGACCACGGCCCTGCCGACCGGTCAGACGCAGACAACAGATTTTAAAACAGCCATCCAATCGGCTCAAAAATTGGCACATTATCTGCGCCGCGATCTTGGCTATGA
>JBCCDZ010000163.1:0-7263 GCA_039030525.1 Pseudomonadota bacterium
CGCCAGTCAGGTTCGAGGAAACTGCCATCCGGGGTTTCAATAATCAGCGGCGCCGCGCGATCTGACAAGGTCCGCAGATTGGCGCGTACGGTGTCGCCCTGGGCCAGCAATTGCAGCTGGCGCTCATCCAGTTCCGGTTCTTTCATCAGCCAATGCACAGACCGACGGATCAAGTCCGAGAACGGCCCGCCGCCATCATAGCCGCGCGCCCAAAGCCAGATCTGGTCCGATAGGAGCTGTGCCACACGGCCATCGCCAACGCGGTCGACTGCGAAGAGCGGCGCGCCGCTTTGCGTGCGCATCAAGACATCGCCTGTATCGGCGCGGGCCTGAATATAGCGCAGCCACTTGCCCCAGGTCAGGCCAGCAAAGTCTTCAGTGATGGTATGGCGCAAGCCTTCATCAGACAGCGTCGGTTCAACATCTTCCGCGATCACCTCGCCGGTTGGCAAAGCCGGAAGGATGCCCGCCAAAGGCGTGCGCGCGAGACTGGCCGGGCCAGCGAAGCTCTCTCCGGCAATCACCAACAGAGCGCCGCCTTCATCAACATAGCGCGCAACATCGGCAAGGTAGCCCATGGTGATCACACCGCGGCGTTCATACTGATCGAAAATGATCAGATCGAATCCGTCGAGCTTTTCTTCAAACAATTCCTCGGTTGGAAAGGCGATCAGCGCCATTTCCTCAAGCGGCGTGATATCGCGCTTATAAGGCGGGCGAAGAATGGTGAAATGCACCAAATCGACCGACGGATCTGATTTCAGCAAATCGCGCCAGACGCGGCCGGACGCGTTCGGGCGACCGGTCACCAAGAGAACACGCAGGCCGTCGCGGACGCCGGAAATCGTTGCCGCAGTGCGATTGTTTGCCAGGGTCAATTCCTGATCCCCTTCGGGCGTTTCGAACACGACAATATTGTCGCCGCGGCGTTCGACTTCGATCAGGATGCTGGTATCTTCGCCTGCCTCAATATATTGCGCCTGGCTGCGTCCGCCATTCATCGACCAGGTCAGCGGCACCGTTCCACCTTGAGGGTCGTCTATGCGGACAATGAATTCTGCCTGGTCACCGACAATGTCAAAATTCGGCGCCTGGACGAGGGTGATGCGTCGATCGCTGGCATCCGGATCGCCCGTGATCAGCGCATGGACGGGGCCGAGCTCGCGAATGCGTGACAGACTGGCGGGTAAATCATGGACTTGACCATCGGTGACCAAGATGGCGCCAGCAATGCGGTCGCGTGGCACGTCAGCCATCAAACCTTCCAACGCGCCGATTAGGCGCGTACCATCGCCTTGAGTTTCAGCTTCGATGACTCTCAGATCAATCGCCGGATTGGCCTCAAGCTCGTCTTGCAAAGCGGCGAGGGCGTCCGAAGCAATCGTCTCGCGCGCGCCGAAATTCATGCTGTCAGAGCGGTCGACGACAATCGCTGCGACCGAAGGCAGGGGCTCGCGCTCCTCCTCGACAATCGCAGGGTTGGACAGCGCCAAAAGACCGAACGCAATCGCCGCTGCGCGCGTCAGCCAGGCTTTGCGAAAGGCCATGACATAGACCCCGAAGCTGATCACACAGAGACCGGCCAGCGCCCAGAAGAGGGGCCACCCAATCAGCGGATCGAAAGACAGTCGGGTCGCTTCAATCATGGAATGACCCCGTCCTGCGCATCAAAATCGCCGACCCCGTCATCTTCGCCCAGGCGTTCCAGCAAAGCCGGAATATGGACCTGATCCTCTTTGTAATTGCCCGTCAGGATATAGATGACGAGATTGACCCCGAAACGGATGGAGAGTTCGCGCTGCACGTCGCCGCCATCGACCGAATAGAGCGGACGGCCGCGCTCATCGACGGCCCAGGCGGCGAGATAGTCAGCGTCGCCAACGAATAGACGGCTGACGCCATCGCCGCGACGCTCGGTTTTATCGGCGGCGCCGGTGGCTTCAATCCAGAGATTGCGATTCTCATAGCGACCCGGAAAGGACTGGATGAGATAATAAGATCGGGTCAGAACGTGGTCGTCCGGCACGGGTGATAAAGGCGGCGTATCGAGCCCGGGTAAGGTCTGATCCAGCCCTTCAAAACTGTTGCCGCCACCAATATTGCCGCCACGACGGGTGTCGATAAAGAGCGCTCCCCCATTGCGCATATAGGCGTTCAGGCGGGCGACCGCGGCTTCGCTGAAAGGTTCAGGATTTTCTGGCAGCGCCAGGAAGAGTGCCGGATAGACGTCAAGCGCATCGGTTTCGAGGTTTACGGCATGCGGTAGGGCCGGTTCAACGCTCGAGCGCCGGAACAAGATCAGGCTCAGGCCTTCAAGGCCAGCTTTGGTGGCGCGATCCGTGCGGACATCGCCGGTCTCGACATAGGCCAACCGCATTTCCAGGGCGGCAGCGATTTCCTTGTCCAGATCATCAAATTGCGACGACCCGAAACTACCTTGGGCGATCGCATCGCCGGGCACAGCTAGGGTCAGGGCTGAAACCGTAAGCGCTACAGCTGCAGCGCTGCGCCGCCATTGTGGCAAACGTCCAGCGAGTGCCAGGGCAACGATCAAATCAATACAGAGCAAAGCCAATGCGATGCCAAGCAGAACCCCGCCCAGGCGCAAGGTGCGGGCCTCCGTATCGCCGAGCAATGTCGCTGTTGCGGGCCAGTCGGTCATCGCGACAGGCGTGTATTCCGGTGCAACATTCAAAGCCCGAGTTCCGGCAGGACCTTGATACAGGCCGGGCGGGTGCGTCTCTGACGGTGCTATGGCGCCGAAATCTGCGGCCCGTAACGGCGTTGCCCCGGCGCTGGGCTGGGACAGGCGTCCAGTGCCGTTCAACGTCAAAGCCGGTGTGTACAAGCCTTCTTCATCGCTGATCGCCTCGCCGCGCCCGGCGGCGATCGATCGGCGTAACATATCCACAAACACGCCCGCATAAGGCAGATCGGACCAATCGGGGCCAGCGGTCACATGAAACAGGATCAGTGTGCCTTCGCCGCGGCGATCCGCGGTGACGAGTGGGCTACCATCGGCCAGACGCGCCCAGGTCCGGCGGGCCAATTCCGGACCAGGTCGTGCCAGGACTTGCTGTCGAACACGAATGTCAGCTGGTGGCTCGAGGCCGGCAAAAGGCGACGCCTCAGGGAAGGTTCCCAGCGGTTGCGGCTCTTCCCAGGTCAGCGTGCCGCCAATCGCGCGCGACGAGCGGCGCAGCGGCGCAGGGACCAGATCATCACCGCGGCTCGAGACCTGAGGGCCTGCCATGCGAGGGCCTGCAAACCGGATCAAAGCTCCACCTTCTTCAATCCAGCTGGTAACCGCCGCTTTGGCATCACCATCAATCTGGCCAATATCGGTGAGGATGATGGCATCGGGATTTTCGGCGATCAGATCGGTTAGCTCGCCTTCGGAAATTGTCGCGAACGGCTCGAGCGCTTTGCGGACATAGTGAATGTCGGACAGCAAAGGCTGGGCAGTGCTGTCGCCGCTGACCAGGCCGACCCGCCTGGAGCGATCAGCGCTGTCCCACAGCCAGACCGTTCCTGCGGTGGCGGAGCCGGTGACCTGGAAGCGAGAAATCCGGGATAGGGCGGCTGGTGGGAGGGTGAAATTTGCGGCCGCACTGGCCTCGCCTGCCGCGAAATTCAGATCGGCTGTGGCCAGCGCGGCGCCGTCCAGTGTCAGCGCGGACACGAAATGCTGAGATGGGTCTGACGCGTCGATCCGAGCCGCCGTGAGCGCCACGCCCTGGGCGTCGGCACTAAGGCGCGTGAGCGCCACGGGCCCCCGGGCAGGTGCAGAATAAATCGACAATGGCGCAAGATCGCTCAAGGCGCGGGCGAAGGGTGTGGCGGTTTCAGGATCAAGGCCATCTGTCAGCCACAAGATGCGGCCCGGTCGGAACTGGCTTTCGGTCAACCGAATCAAGGCGTCCTCGCGGTCGATCGCCCAGGCTTGTGGTTGCAAGGACCGCACGCGCGCTTCATAGGCGGCGCGGTCGAGTCGCTCATTCGGGTCCACTGGCAAAGCCCGCGGCGCCGTCAGCAGGATATGCGCGGGCGTGTCACGTGGCTCACCATCCAGCGCCGACAAGGCCGCGGATCTGAGCTCGCCCCAACGCTGGGCACTGGTCCAGCCATCATCAACGACGACCAGGACCGGCCCTGAAGCGTCATTGTTGCTGCTCGCGTTCGGTGCATAGACCGGTTGCGCCAGGCCAAGAATGGCAAGCGCCGCGGCGCCGATCCGCAATAACAGGATCCACCAGGGCGTCCGGGACGGGGTTTCTTCTTTGGGGTCGACGTCTTCGAGCAAACGCAGACTCGGCAATTGCGCCTGTTTCGGGCTCGGCGGTGTGGCCCGTAAAATGTACCAGATGATCGGCAGAGCGATCAGGCTGAGCAAGGTCAGCGGCGCCATGAACAGAAACGGGCCGAGCGTCATGCCTTGGCCCCGAATTGCTCCAGAGCGACCTGGACCGCAGCGGCCCCCCGTAGCGGGCTTTCATCGGTGCGGTGCATGACCAGAGCCCAGCCCATTTGCGCGGCGAGTTCGGTCAAAGCGACTTCATGGGCCTTGAGTTTCGCGAGATAGGTCTCGCGCACCGTCTCGGCCCGTCCGAACAAACGGTCGAGCGTGCTACCTGGGCGGCTGAACCGGGTGCGGCCTGTATAGGGGAAATCGTGCTCAATCGGGTCGCTGACGGCGAAAAGAACCCCATGCCGGCAGGTTTGCGCCAGCGGCGCGAGCCGTTTGCGCCAAGCCTCGACACCATCATAAAAATCGCTGGCAATCACAGCCAGCGCTTGCGCCCGTGGCGGTTCAAGCTGCTCTGACGTGCCGCGCAGCAAGTCTTCCGCCATGCGGTCCGGCGCGTTCTTGCCAAGGCTGGGCGGGCGACTGCCGGATATCAAGCCGATCCGTTCGCCTTGCTTGGCAAACAATATGCCTTGCGCCAGCAGAACGATCCGCGCGCGATCCGCTTTGGTTTCGCGGCCAGGATCGCTGGACCAATCAAAGCCGGCATGCGGGTCGATCCAGGACAGGATGGTGCGCGCGGTTTCAAGTTCAGTCTCGCGCACGAAATACTCATCGCCGCGGGCGCTGCGCCGCCAATCGATGCGATCCGCCGCATCGGTCTGGGCATAGCGGCGATATTGCCAGAATTGCTCCCCTGATCCGGCACGCTTGCGACCTGCGGCGCCCGGATGAATCACATCCGCTGCCGCGGCCTGCAAAGACAGGCCAGGCAATTGTCGGGCAAGAGCTTCGGCATCAGCGCGGAGTGTTGAGAGGGAGATCATCTTGAGGTGATCGTCCCCAAGCATGTTTGCCGAATATGTTCTGGTACGCAGCTCGAGCTTCGTAAGAAGATGCTGTCGTAGTTTCCGTCAAAAAGATACTCCGATATCACAAGTTGAATTTGGCGATCGCGAGTTGATTTCGTGCGCCGCAGGTCAATTTCATCGGCCACGGATCGTAATACGCCTTTTTCCTCGAGCAATTTTTCCGCATGGCACTCTGCGAGCCATTTGCCATAAAAAAATTTCAACGCGGTGGTTTCAGTAATCGGAACTTTCACCGATCGTTTGGAAAGCTCGTCGCTGAAATATACGTAAGCGGCTAAGTTGTACTGCACACAGTCTGCACTCGAACCGAATGGCACGGCCAAAGCCACTGGCGAAAGCACTAAGCTCGAAACCGCCGAAATGCATATAGATCGAATCGTGGACAGGGAAATCACTCTTGGCTCAACTCCCGAACGAACAGGATTTGCCGAGCGCCAGCGTGTCGTTCATGATTTGCGTGGCTTCGGAATCCGGATCGCGATTGTTCAGCGCGTCCTGGATCTTATCGAGCCGATGATTGATATCATATTCGAGAAAAGCTGAATCCATTTCGCCAGAATATTTCGCTTCCAGCTTTTCAATCGCGGCCGCAATCCGTTCAGGTTTGATATTCTGCAAGTCAGCCGGGTCAACGCCGCGCGCCGCGCCGTCGCTAATGGCGTCCGTGATTTCGACAACCGCGATCGATGCGAGGCAATCAATCTCGGCTTTCTCTTCGTCAGAGATCGGATTGACCTGACTACAGGCCGCCAGGGCTAAAAGCGATGAAGCCAACAGAAGCGTGCGCATGATTAAGCTGCCTTTCGTACAAGATCATCAATCAGATGGGTTAGACCCGGCGCTTCACCGGTCGGGTCGTAACGCATGCCCATGCGGTGGGCGAGGCATGGTTCAGCCAGCGATTCGACGTCTTCGAGACTCGGCGATAGGCGGCCACGGATCAGAGCGCGGGCGCGGCACGCCAGCATCAGCGCTTGTCCTGCACGTGGGCTTGGCCCCCAATCAACAAAACGGCGCACGCGTTCGTCTTCGCTTTGTTCTGGCCGCGCATCGCGGACCAAAGCCAGGATGGCGTTCAGGACATTCTCGCCGACCGGCATTTTCCGCACCAGGGCTTGCAGGCCGATCAGGTCCTGCGCCGACATCGCGGTGGCGACCGATTCTTCTTCGCCGCCTGTGGTTTTGATCAGGATCTGGCGCTCAGTGTCGAGATCTGGATATGAGACGTCAATTTTGAGCAGGAAGCGGTCCAGCTGTGCCTCTGGCAGGGGATAGGTGCCTTCCTGTTCAATTGGGTTCTGGGTCGCCAAGACGTGAAACGGCGCCGGCAAATCATAGCGCACGCCAGCCACGGTGACGTGCTTTTCCTGCATCGCCTGCAGCAAGGCCGATTGAGTGCGCGGCGAGGCGCGGTTGATTTCGTCTGCCATCAGCAGCGAGGTAAAGATCGGGCCTTTGATAAACCGAAAGGCGCGGCTGCCATCAGCGCCTTCATCCAGGACTTCCGAACCGAGAATATCGCCCGGCATCAAGTCAGGTGTGAACTGGATGCGCGCATTGTCGAGACCAAGCGCGGTGCCAATCGCTTCGACCAGGCGGGTCTTGGCGAGGCCGGGCGCACCGATCAAAAGGGCATGACCACCGGCCAATACGGCGGACAGCGCCAATTCGATCACACGTTCTTGTCCGAACACGGCTTTTCCGATCTCAGCTTTCACCTTTTCAAGCGTTTCACCGGCGGCTTCTGCCTCTAAAACAATCGCTGGATTGTCCTCTGCCATGAGCACTCCATCTTCACTATCTACATCAGTCGCACTAGGTCTAGGCGAGAAGATGGCGGAGCACCACATGAAATCTGTTACGATCTGAACATCACGCCAGCTGGGTAGATCCGTCAGTGCGACCCCCATGGCGGAGACGGTTCCG